>JASUTC010000019.1 GCA_030445775.1 Thermotogaceae bacterium
GCCCAATCTTGTTTTAATCATACCGATCTTGACTCCGGTTTCTCTCATTTGGTTGAAGAATTTTCTGGCAATTTCTTCGTGTTGCTCTTTTCTTTGAACGGCACCGAAGGGATTGGCAAAGTAGCTGGTGGTGATTCCTTTTTCGCCCGTTGTGCCTTTTGCCATTCTTTTACCTTCCGAAAAAACGGCATACGCGGATTCGTAGTCTTTAAAGAAGGAGATAATGGTGTTGTCATCCTTCACTTCTTCGTAGTTGTTCACGTAGAACAGATAATCGATTGGTGTTTTTTCTATGATATCGGAATAGGGCATGAGGGGGACGATGACTCTTGCGTTGGCGATGTTTGGGTTCATAAAGATGCTTCGGTCCATAGCTGAATAGGCATAACCCGGTTGCAGGTCGTCCAAACGGACAAAGGCACCTGTTTCAGTGCCGATGGCATAGACGATTCCGTCTTCATCGATGTGTAAGGAACCCATATCGTCAATGAGCATTTCCACGTTGGAGGTGGCGGTATCCGGGAGTTTGTTGATGGCTTCCAGGGTTTCGGATTTACCGGCTCCGCTGTCTCCGATGAGCATGATATTGGAGGAATTTCCATTGGGCATTTCGATTCTTGCCAAGGCTCCGTGAACGGGCATGCACCCCCGGTCTATTTGAACGAGATTGTGCACGGTGAGGATCATCTTTTTCATATAGCCAAAATAGTCAATTTCATCGGTTTTGGGAAGAAAGCCGATATAACGGTTTCCTTCTTTGTTTACAACGCCACGCATTTCATCATCTTCGAAAATGGTTGGATCCAACCCAAAGATCACATATCCATCGGGTTGTCTTGTTTGAAAGACTTCAGGTGATGCCAGTTCAAAAAGGTTCGCCAAACCTGCGCCCAGGGACAGATAGTCATTGTGAACGTAAACCATTTCAAAGAGTTTGCCCACCAAAGTGGGGAAGGCATACCATTTTGAATTATCCAGATAAAAGCTTTGCAATTTGGATTTTTCTTTGACGGGGAAAACGCCCTTTCTCTTGTTTGAACGGGTGTAAAATATTACCGGTGGTTCGAAAATCCCTTCCCAAACATAAGGAACGGAATACAGGGATTCATTTTTGAGCTTCAAATTTGCCGGTATGTCGAAATTATCCACCAAAAAAGCCGCTTGTGCCCCACTGGGTAATTGTCGGTATATTTTTGGGGGAACGTGTTGAATGTTGACGGAGATATTTCTGTAGGTATCCAGGACCAATTTTTTAAAATCGTCATTGGTTCTGGCCAAAGCATAGCCTTTGGATCGCCTTCTTTGTTCCACGGAACTGTACTGTTCCCATCGGATCATAAATCGTTGGAAACCTCTCCAGTAATTGTAAAAACTCTCCACAAACTCTTGGAGTACTTCGGAGTATTCCTCCTGATTGACCTCGGATACATCGATGATTTTTTCGTCGTAGAGATAATCGATTTTATTGAGATTTAACATATACATCACGTTGATGATTCGCTTGATATTGTAACCGTTTTCGTTTTTAAATGGCTCCAGTACAGCAAGTATCGGTGCCTTTCGCTTTTGAAGCCTCCTGATGAAATTTTCGATCAGCCATTTAAAGAGACCGGATGAAAAGATTTGAGAAACGTTTGTATAGGAAATATCCCCTCTTAGTGTAACCGAAACCTGAGACTCGTATTTGGATTGGCTCATTCTATTTTCCTCCTTTTTCAGGCTTTAATTTCAAAAGTATATCATATTTTGTATTTACGGGAATTGATTTACGATATAATAAAGAAAAACCCCACCTTTTGGAAGGTGGGGGGGGTATAAAAACATGTTTCCGAAATGTCTTATCTAAGGAAAGTATACCATATTTTGGGGTTGTTGTCAACAAAATAACAATATATTGTAGTTATATTCTGTGTAATACGATGAAGAAGCATCTTATAGAAGAAATAGAAATATTAAACAAAGTCATACTGTCTTTATGAGCAAAAGTGTGATTAATTGAAACGGTTGTTCAGGATTGGTAGTCAATTAGCTGCCCAGTGAACACAATTGTTTATAACCTATAAAACAAACAAAAAAACCTTCTTAAAGAAGGCATTTTTGTTTTATAAAGCAACTTACACTATGGTATAATGTATTGAAAATTTCGACATACCAACGGTAACAGGAGGTGAATGGTATTGTCAAAGATCCGGATTTATCAATTAGCCAAGCGGCTTGATATGTCAAGCAAAGACTTGATCGCAGAGCTTGAGGAGCTTGGCATACAGGTTAAAAACCATATGAGCGCTCTTGACGAAGATGACGAGAAGCTTGTTATGGATTTGATGGATGAGGGCGAGGATACTGAAGAAAAGGTATCCAAGAAGACCAAAATGCCCAAGTCCGACAAGAAAGAAAATCCAACAAAGGTTGAGGCAAAACCAAAAAAAGAACAGATTAAAGTGGAAAAGGTTGAAAAAAATGCAAAAAAAGAGCCTTTGAAAAAAGAACCAGCAAAAGGAGAACCTAAAAAGAAAGATAAAGAAGATGACGAAACAGTTGTCTATGTTAACGTTCTTTCAATGACCTTAAGAGAATTGGCGGAAACCATAAAAGTTCCCATCAATAAAATCATTCAGGAATCTTTTGCAAAAGGAAAGATTCTCAACCCCAACCAGAAGATGGAATTTGAGGAATGTGTGGAGTTGGCCCAGAAATACGGCAAACGCATTGAGATTGAGGAGGGAGAAGAACTCCTCGACGAAAAAGAAGATGACCTGGAAAAGCATCTTAAAGATTACTATGAAAAGATCTACTCCGAAAGACCTTCTGAATTGGTGAACAGGCCACCGGTTGTCACCGTTATGGGTCACGTTGATCACGGGAAGACAACATTGTTGGACCATATCCGATCTTCCAGGGTAGCAGAAAGTGAGGCCGGTGGTATTACACAAGCCATCGGGGCGTATCAGGTACAGTTTAAGAAAAAAAACATCACTTTTATCGACACACCGGGTCACGAGGCTTTTACGGAGATGCGTGCCAGAGGTGCTCAGGCAACGGACATCGTTATCCTGGTTGTGGCTGCTGATGACGGCGTTATGCCACAAACAGAGGAGGCCTACAATCACGCCAAAGAGGCCAAAGTACCTATTATTGTTGCCATCAACAAGATTGACAAACCCAATGCCAATATCGACTTGACTAAACAGCAACTTTCATCAAAACTCCATTTGGTTCCGGAAGACTGGGGAGGAGATACCGTTACCGTTCCTATCTCGGCCAAAAACGGCGAAGGAATTGATGATCTACTTGAGATGGTAGCTCTAATGGCTGAGATGCAGGATATCAAATGTTATCCAAAAGGAAGGGCAAGAGGTGTCATTGTAGAATCCGAACTGGACCCCAAGATAGGCCCCACAGCAACCTGTATCATTAAAGACGGTACGCTACGTATCGGACAGTATTTTGTCTGTGGTAACACTTGGGGAAAGATCAAGGCCCTGAACGATGCCAAGGGAAAACGCATCAAAGAAGCCGGTCCATCCGATCCCGTTTCGATTCTGGGATTTAACAACGTTCCTGACTCCCATTCGATTCTTTACGTTGTAGAATCCGCTTCCACGGCGAGATCTGTTGTTGAAAAGTTTCAGGAAAGGGAAAAGGCCAATCAGTTGAAGCGAAAACACATTTCTTTGGAAGAGTTCTACAACATGGTAAAGGAAGGGGAAAAACAGGTCCTGAAGATTCTCATGAAAGCGGACAGTTATGGCACTGTAGAGGCCTTAAGGAATGCCATAGGAAAACTTCAGACCGAAGAAATCACCATTGAAATTGTTCATGCCGGTATCGGTGCTGTTACACCTACGGATGTCATGTTGGCAGCCGCTTCGGATGCGGTTATTTTGGGATTCAAGGTTAAGGTGGATCAGAAATCCAAACTTGAAGCTGAAAAAGAAGAGGTTCAAATTAGAAGCTACGATATCATCTTTGATCTGATCGAAGATGTGAAAAAGGCGCTGCAGGGTATGCTGGCTCCTGAAGAAGTTGCCCAGACCGTGGGACACGGAGAGGTCAAACAACTCTTCAAAGTCCGAAAGATTGGAACCATAGCAGGTATCATATTGACCGATGGATTTGTTGAAAAGCATTCCAAAGTCAGAATCTACAGAAACGGCATAGAGGTTTTCAACGGGGAATTGGATTCACTCAAGCGTTTCCAAAGCGATGCGGCAAAAGTTGAAGCACCAAAGGAATGTGGAATTAAGCTGGTTAATTTTAACGATATTGCTGAAGGCGACGAGTTGGAATTCTACAACATCAACGAAGTCGAACGAGAATTGGAATTCAGAAAGTGATATGTTTGTTCAGGAAGCAACCCCAAGCTTAAATGAATTAAATCATAGAAAATTATTCGACAAGGCGCCTTATATAGGTGCCTTGTTTGATTTGTTTTTGCCCAATCATTGTTTGATCTGCGCACAAACGCTGGAAGCGGGGAAAATATTGTGTGAAACCTGTCTGAATAAATTGCAAGCATTGACACCGACCGGAACTTATAAAAACTCATCATCCATTGAGAAAATCTACTTCTACGATTATTACGACAGTCCGTTGACAGAACTTATCAAATCTTATAAATATGGACCACACAAAAGTCTGGAACGATTCCTGGCATATTTTTTATCCCTTTTGTTGTCGTATTGGGAACTAAATGGTACAATCATTCCCGTACCCTCCCACATTGCATCCATAAGAAGTCGCGGATTTTCTTCTGTGGAAAATATCGTTGAATGCTGCAGAAAGACATTTCGTCAAGATTTGGAAATGCTTCCGATTATCAGACGAAAAGGCAATTACATCCCACAGGCTTCTCTTGCTGACCAGAATTTACGGAAAGAAAACGCAAAACAGTCCTATATCATCGTTGAAAGTGAAATCCCGGAGCAGATCATCATCGTTGACGATATTATGACAAGCGGCAATACACTGGAAGCTGTGGCAAGTCTAATCAAATCAAAAGGAACCGATTGTCAAATAACAGGGGTTGTTTTTGTTAAAAGGGGGAGATGACCATTTCAAAGAAAAAGGCGCATATCCGAATAAGGCCTGAAAAAATCATCGTTGCGCACAGAAATCCCGATTTTGATGCCTTTTCGGCTACTGTGGGGGCTAAGTTACTGTTTCCCGATCATATCATCGTCCATTCCGGAGAAGGCTCCAATAATCTTCAGGAATTTATGACCATTTACGAGGAAAAATTTCCCTTTTATATGGAAAAAGAAGTGGACTTCTCTGACGTTTATGAAGTGGTAGTCTGCGACACTTCCATTCCTGAGCGTTTGGGAAAGAAGATACAAACGATATTTAAAAATCCGGATATCAAGATTACAATATATGATCATCATCCCGTTGATTCTTCAAGAATCTTCCCCAACCAAACCGGGAAAAAGGTTTCTTTGGAAGAGATCGGTTCTTCCAGTACATTAATTGTTGAAGAACTGCAAAGAAAAAACATCAAGATCAAAGTGGAAGAAAGTACGTTATTGGCCATCGGCATTTACGAGGACACCGGCAACTTTTTGTTTTCCTCCACAACTCCCAGAGATATGCGGGCTTGTGCATATCTCCTGGAAAAAAAGGCAAATATCGATGTTATATCGGCTTTTGTGAAAACGGAAATGACACCTGACCAGCTGAAACTGATGAAAGAACTTGAGGAAAACATCATTACAAAAGTGATCAACAAGGTTGAAATCCAAATCAGCACTTCTGAAATCGAGGGCTTTGTGGGCGGACTGAACCTGATCACCAGTAAGATTTGGCTGTCTAAGGGGTTTGAAACCTTTATTTCTGTAGTAAAAATGGGTGAGAAAACCTACATTGTTGGGAGGACACTTTCTCCGGATGTTAATTTGGGAGAATTAATGGGGAAACTTCGAGGAGGAGGGCATAAACGGGCAGCGGCCTGTAAAATGGTTGATGTAACCTTGGAAGAGGCTCTTGAAATATTAAACAGAGAATTGACAAAATTTGTGAGTGCAGCCGTTAAAGCCTCTGATATTATGAGTTATCCTGTGAAAACCCTGTTGGCAAAGATGCAAATCAAACGGGCTCATAAGATCATGAATCTCACCGGTTATGGTGGTATTCCCATCATCGAGGACAACAAATTGGTGGGAATCGTTGTACGTCGTGATGTTCAAAAGGCCATGGATCACGGGTTGGGTTCCAACCCGGTGAAAAGTATCATGTCTACAAACCTGGTAGTGGTTGACTGGGATGATTCCGTAGAATTGGTTAAGCAAAAGATGATCGAAAACGGAGTAGGCAGGATACCAGTGATTCGAAACGGCATATTAGCCGGGTTGATCACTCGAACGGATATTCTCCGAGAAGTCTACCATCACGAGAAAAGGTACGCCTTGTTGGTCAACGAGGAGTCAAAGTTTTACAACGTGAAAGATCTAATGCTGAAAAACTTGAGTTTGGACCTGTTCCGGTTTATGGAATCCTTGGGGGACGTTGCGGAGCAAACCGGGTACAAGATATTTATTGTAGGTGGATTTGTCAGAGACCTTTTACTGGGTTATGACAATCTGGACATTGACATTGTGGTGGAAGGCAATGCTATTGAATTTACCGAGAAACTAAAGGCTTATAAATCCATCACAGCCGAAGTGCACAACAAGTTCCTTACCTCCAAAGTTTTCTTTACAAAAGAAAAGATAGAAATCGATTTTGCCACCGCCAGAACGGAATATTATGAATATCCCGGAGCCTTGCCGAATATAGACCAGTCCCATCTGAAAAAGGACCTCTATCGAAGGGATTTCACCATTAACGCCATGGCCATTGCCTTGAACACAGGTTCATTCGGACGGCTCATTGATTATTTTGGAAGCAGAAAAGACATCGAATCCGGGAAGATAAAGATTTTATACAACACCAGTTTCATCGATGACCCCACCCGAATCCTACGGGGGATTCGTTACGAACAACGATACGACTTTTCCTTAGAAGAGCGAACGATGGAACACCTGGGAAAAGCTCTTGAAAATGAATATCTGGAAAAAATAAGCGGTGGACGGATTCGTTACGAGTTGAACAGAATTCTGGAAGAGGAAAATCGTGTCGACATGTTGAAACGATTGGGAGAATTAAATGTAATCAAACACCTGTTCCCCCAAACCTATTACACCCATTTGCTATCTCAAAAACTCGAAAGAAGCTTTTCCTCCCTGAAATGGTTTGAGATGTTTTACGCCGGTTCTTACACCATCTGCCGGTTTTACTGCCTGTTATACATCCTGTGCGAATATTACACCCAAGACCAACTCGACCGGGTGAAAGATACTTATGGCATTCCCAAAAAAACCATTAACGAACTCTACCACATTTCAAAGACCGTGGAAATCCTGGCTAAACTGTTTACAGAAGAAATGCCATTTTCAGATATATACAGTACCATAGAAGGGCTTTCCCCAGAAGGATACTGCTATTTGGCAGCCTATTTGGATGAGACGGGAATTACCCATTTGAAGGAATATTTGCGAACGAGAAAAAGGGTCAAATTATATGCGACCAATGGAAAGCGCCTGATACGAGAGTTTGGAATTGAACCGGGAGAAAAAATAAAGGAAATCATCAAGCATATCGTGAAAAAAAAGTTAGACGGACTGTTGACCACACCGGAGGAAGAAGAGGTGTATTTGCAACAATTTGTAAAGAAAAATTATCTAGGGAAATAGGGAATTTGTAAGTGATTTTTAAGTCCATAATCCCATTGCTGTTTTTTGTCTTGTATGAACACTCAGATCTTTTCTTTGGTGTATAATATAAAGAAACAAATTGGTCTCAATTTATAAACTCAAGGAACCACTATTTGATTCCAACATTCAAGGGGGTACTTTTTGATGGAAAGAATCGCACGCATCTTTTTTGTGTTTACACTGCTATTTGCAGCAGCGTTTATTATATTTTTCCTGCTTTACGCACAGGCCAAAAACGAGGTAACGCAATCAAATGTTGATAAAGCCGCACTGCAGCAATCGGTAAGCACGCTAAGTAATGACATACGAAGACAGGAAATTTTGTATGAGGAACTGGAAAGGAAATATAAGGCATTGGAAGCGGCGGCTTCTGAAACTTCAGAGATCAATATCCAACGGTTGAAAGACCAAATATACGATCAGCAGCAGCAAATAGCTGCCTTACAAGCCCAAATTGACGAAAAGGACAACACCATCGCATCACTAACTGATCCGGCTCTTTCCACAAATACCACTGAAACCAACAGCGAACAGATCGCTCAGGTTTCCGCTGAATACGAAAAAGAAATCAACCGTCTTCAGGAAGAGATTAACAAACAAGAGGACGAGATTTCATCCTTAACAGAGCAGCTGGAGGCAGAAGATGTGGATGAGCGCATCACAGATCTACAGTTGACCCTTGCACAAACCCAAAGCGAACTTGAAAAGGCTCAATCTCAATTAAGTACACTTGAACAGACGCTTTCCGAAAGGGAACAGGAAATTGCCAATCTAAATGAACAACTAAGCCAATCCAGTGAAAGTGCAGCGATCATAGCTGAAAAGCAGGATAAAATCAAGACACTTGAAGGGAAAATTACTCGATTGAATGAACAGATTGAAGAAAACCGGGTTGCTTTAGAAGAAAAGGATAACGAAATAACCGCTTTACAAGGTCAGCTGTCATCGGCCAAACAGGAAATTCGAAAACTGAACGATACGTTGGCGCGAGAAAGAAAATACGATCCCATCCCGGCCGGCGAGGCGGATGCGGTCAAATATAAATACTTGCTTCTGGGAGAGGATGCCCTTTCATCCGGAGACAGCATCAAAAGTGCCGATTACTTTATGCGGGCGGATTTGAACAACTTGGCCTTGGGAGACCTGCATCAGGTGTATTCCAGGAAAAGAGATTTGGCCTTTCAGAAGGCCATTGCACAATATTACAACGAAGGGTATGAACATTACAAAAACAAAGACTATCCCAGAGCGGTTGAGTCACTTGAAAAAGCGCTGAGTTATAGTCAGGATGTGACCACCAATTATCGTGACGATACGCTTTATTACAAGGCTTTGTCGGAATACAACCTGCAAAATTATATTGCCGCTGAAAACGACTTGAAATTCCTCAATAATACTGAAAAGAACTCAACGTATATCCCCCAT
Organism: Thermotogaceae bacterium; assembly: GCA_030445775.1. Classification (GTDB taxonomy): domain Bacteria; phylum Thermotogota; class Thermotogae; order MWEM01; family MWEM01; genus JASUTC01. The sequence goes on from JASUTC010000019.1 coordinate 9,177, forward strand.
GCTTTGTATTATCTCTCAAAGATTTACGAACAAATAGGGGACACGGATAATCTGAAAAAAACCGCCCAAGAGTTGTCAAATTACTCACAGTATGGCACATATGCAAAGAAAATATTAGATTCGTTGAAATAGGAGGAACGTTGATGCGCAAATTATTTGGAACAGATGGAATACGCGGGGTTGCCGGTAAGGAGATATCAGCTGACCTGGCATTCAGGCTGGGAAATGCCATTGCTCAAATCGTTTTGGAAGATGGCATTAAGGATTTAATGGTGGCAAAGGATACCCGGGTATCTTGTGACATGCTGGAAGCGGCCGTTTCCTCCGGAGCAGCTTCGGGGGGCATGAACGTTAAGTGCTGTTCCATAATGCCCACACCGGCACTGGCTAAAGTAACAGATATCAATCATTCAGCAGGGGTTATGATCTCTGCTTCACATAATTCCTTTGAGTATAACGGCTTAAAAGTAATCAAAGACGGTTTTAAGTTGCCGGACGCCGAAGAAGAGGAAATTGAAAACATCATTCTGACCGGGAGTATCAAGGCGCAAACCCATCATGAGCTGGGGAGAATCACCCATTACCCAGAAGCCAGGGGATTGTACTTGAGATGGATTTACAAACATTTCGATGATTTGGATCTTTCCTCTTTCCCCTGTGAAAATGGAACCAAACAACTTCACATTGTATTCGATGCTTCAAATGGAGCCTCTTATTCAATCACACCGGAAGTTTACAGGACTCTGGGGGCAAAAGTTACCGTAATCAACGACAATCCTGACGGGTATAACATCAACTTGAATTGTGGATCCCAGCATACACAAACTCTGGCCGATACGGTACTGGAATTAAACGCCGATATCGGTATCGCCCATGACGGGGATGCCGACCGATGTATTTTGATTGATGAAACAGGCCGGGAAGTAGATGGCGATAAGATTATGGCCATCACAGCTAATTACTATAAAGAAACTGAAAGATTGGCAAATAACTTAGTCATTGCAACAGTCATGAGTAATCTGGGCTTTGAGAAATACATCACCGAAAGGGGTATGAAGTTGCTCCGAACTCGAGTGGGAGACCGTTATGTCCTGGAAGAAATGAAACGAAAAGAAGCCATGATCGGCGGGGAACAATCCGGACACATCATCTATTTCGACCGAAATACAACCGGAGACGGCCTGATTACATCCCTAACCGTTCTGGAAACCATGAATCACTTTCAAAAAAGGTTGTCAGCGTTGATTAACGATATCCCCAGATTCCCACAAGTCCTTAAAAATATACACATACGTGACAAGGAAAAGATCATGGAAGCCGCTGAGCTAAGCGATGCATTGGACAGAGCCAGGGATATCTTGAAAAATACCGGAAGAATCCTGGTCAGACCTTCGGGAACCGAACCCCTTATACGAATCATGATTGAAGGCAACAACGAAGAACAAATCACACAATTGGCCAATGAATTACTGGCAACGGTGGAAGGTCTCAATGCTTGACAAAATCATCGTAAAAGGTGCCAAAGAACACAACCTTAAAAATATAGACTGTCATATCCCCAGAAATTCCTTAACGGTCATCACGGGATTGTCCGGATCCGGGAAATCCTCTTTGGCCTTTGACACCATCTATGCAGAAGGACAAAGGCGTTATTTGGAATCCTTATCCTCATATGCCAGACAGTTTTTGGGAGATTTGAAAAAGCCCGATGTGGAATCCATCGAAGGACTCTCACCATCGGTAGCCATTGACCAGAAAACTGTTAGTCACAACCCCCGATCCACTGTGGGAACGGTGACTGAGATTTACGATTATCTCAGGTTATTATACGCCCACATTGGAATACCCCACTGTCCCTCATGTGGCAGGCAGTTGTCAAGAATGAGTGTGGATGAAATCGTGGATATTCTCTACACTGAGATGCCGGTAGAATCTCGTATCATCATATATGCCCCTGTGGCAAAGGAAAAAAGGGGAGAGTACAAAAAAGAAATCGCAAGATTTAGAAAAAAAGGGTATTCAAAAATATTAATCGATGGCAATCTTTACGACTTGGAAGAAACTATTGAACTTGAGAAGAATATTCGACATACGATTTTATTGATGATTGACCGATTAAAGCTTGAAAAAGATCGGGATCATATGCAGCGTTTGGCGGACTCAATCGAATTGGCCTTGAAAGAAGGCGGTGGGTTTGTAGAGATTGAAAACCACGAATCCGGTGAATCACAGATTTTCAGTGAAGATTTCATCTGTCCATCTTGCGGTATTAGTATCCCGGAAATTACACCCAAAATCTTTTCCTTTAACACCCCTTACGGGGCATGTCCGGACTGTACCGGATTGGGCTATAAATTGGAAATTACCCCGGACTTGATGGTGGACAAGGAGAAAAGTTTGAATGAAGGATCCATTGGCATGTTCAAGGACGGGTACATGTTCGATTTACTGGTGAAAGTCTGTAAGACTTACGGTGGAGATCCCAACACGCCCTTTAAAGAGCTACCCCAAAAATGCCAGAATGCCCTGATATATGGAAGCGACAAAAAAATCAAACGGCGTTATGAATTCGACTCCGGTCATTATGAAACCTCCAAAGAATTTGAAGGGATTTACAACAACATCAAGCGCCGGTATCATCAAACCAGTTCCACGGGTATTCGGGAATGGATTGAAAACAAGTTCATGCAAAAACAACCCTGTGATACCTGTCATGGGCATAAATTAAGACCTGAGGCTCTGGCCGTTATTGTCAACGGGTTAAATATTTCTCAGTTAACGGAACTCCCCATTGAACAGGCATATGAATTTATCAACAACTTGCCTTTAACGGATCGGGAATTAAAGATCGCCCAGGAAGTCATTAAAGAAGTCAAAAGAAGGATTCGTTTTCTCATCGATGTGGGGTTGGATTATCTCACCCTAGCAAGAAGGGCTTCCACCCTCTCTGGTGGCGAATCACAAAGAATTCGATTGGCTACACAAATCGGATCACAACTTCAAGGCGTTCTGTACGTTTTGGACGAACCCACCATCGGTTTACATCAGCGAGATAATTCCAGGCTGATCAAAACACTGACGGAGCTGCGTGATGTGGGTAACACCATCGTTGTGGTGGAACACGATGAGCAAGTCATCAGAAGTTCGGATTATCTGGTGGACCTTGGACCTGCGGCCGGTGTACACGGCGGGGAAATTGTCTTTCAGGGTGAAGTGGAAAGGATTTACAATTACCGGGAGGGCGTATCGCAAACGGCGGATTATCTCAACGGTAAAAAGACCATTCCCTTAAAGGATACATATCGAGAACCTTCTTCTGAACGTATCGTCCTAACAGGTGCTGGTCAGAATAACCTGAAAAACCTGACAGTGGAATTTCCTTTGGGAGTCCTCATTTGTGTAACAGGCGTTTCCGGTTCAGGAAAATCCTCATTGGTTAACGAAACCCTTTATCCACTCATGAAAAACCGGATCTACAGAACCCACGATGAAGTGGGAAAACACGATGACATAGAGGGCCTTGAAAAAGTGGACAAGGTTATTGAGTTGAGTCAATCGCCCATTGGCAGAACACCCAGAAGCAATCCGGCGACTTACACCAAAGTCTTTGATGAGATTAGAGAACTTTTTGCCAGAACGCCTGAAGCCCGTTCAAGAGGTTACAAGAAGAGCCGGTTTAGTTTCAACGTCAAGGGTGGCAGATGTGAATCCTGCAGCGGACACGGACAGGTGAAGATCGAAATGCAGTTCCTGCCGGATGTCTACGTGGATTGTGATGTCTGTAAGGGAAAAAGATTCAACCGGGAAACACTGGAGGTCAAATACCGGGGGAAAAGTATTTCAGATATCCTGGAGATGACCATTGATGAGGCAAGGGACTTCTTTAAAAACATCAACAAGATCAGGGAAACTCTTCAAATTCTTCAAGATGTTGGATTGGGATACATCAAAATGGGTCAACCGGCGACAACACTTTCCGGGGGAGAGGCTCAGAGAATCAAAATCGCCTCGGAACTGAGAAAACGAGCCACAGGCAGCACGATTTACATCTTGGACGAGCCAACCACCGGCTTACATTTTGAGGATGTCAGGCGCCTCATGGAGATTTTGGACCGGTTGGTGGAGAGAGGAAACACCGTTATTGTAATTGAACACAATCTTGATATAATTAAAAATGCAGATTGGATTATTGATTTAGGACCGGAAGGTGGGGACAAGGGTGGCAATTTGGTATTTTCAGGTCCTACCCATGAACTCATCAAAAATAAAAAATCATATACGGGAATATACCTGAAGAAGCATTATACCCGGACATAAAAAGCCGGCAGAAGATTAAGAGGAGGTACAATGCAGTTTTTTGGAAAAAAAGAACTGAGGATTATTCAGCTTTTCGAAGACCATATGGTTGCCGTTGAAAACACTGTGAAATCGTTAATTGATTTCCTTAAAAACATTGAAAATCCTGATTTGGACAGAGAAAGCTTTGTTGAAAAGATCAGGAAAAACGAAAGCGATGCAGATGACAAACGAAGGAAGATGGAAACAGAAATGTATCTGGGGGCTTTTTTACCCAATTTCAGGGGAGATTTGCTGGGGATTGCCGAATCAATTGATGTGGTAGCCAACAAGGCCGAATCCACAGCCGATTTGATTGAACTTCAAAATATATCCATCCCCAAAGAGTTTATTCCCAAGTTGATCGAGTTGGCGGAAAAGTCACTGGAGACTTATTTGTCTGTCAAAAAAGCGGCTTCTTCAATCTTTAACGACATGGATGTGGCTAACGATCTCATCAACCGAACGGAAGACCTTGAACATGAAACAGATATATTGGAGAAAAACCTGGTTAGAACATTGTTCAGAAAAGATGAAATCGAACTGGCGCATAAGATACAACTTGAAAAGCTTATTAAAAAACTGGCCGATATTGCCGATCAGGCTGAAAACGTATCGGACAGACTCCAAATCGTGATTTTCAAAAGGAGAGTTTGATGCACACAGAGAAACAAAAAACGGAACAGTTCAGCAAACTCCTGAAGATCATGGAGCAATTAAGAGGGGAAAACGGCTGTGAATGGGACAAAAAGCAAACCCATGAATCCCTCAAGCCTTATGCCATTGAAGAAGCTTATGAAGTGGCGGATGCCGTGGATTCCGGAAACGTAGAAGAGTTGCAGGGTGAGTTGGGTGATCTGCTGCTGCAAACCATATTTCACGCTCAAATAGGCAGTGAAGCGGGTGCTTTTGACATTTACGATGTCTTGAAAACGATCAATGAAAAGATGATCAGACGTCATCCCCATGTATTTGAAGATGCGAAAAAATACAGTTATTCCTATAAACAATGGGAAGATATCAAAGCCGCTGAGAAGGGTAAACAGGCCCAGTCACGAATTGGTAAGATTAACAAAGCCCTCCCCGCTCTGAGCATGGCGCGAAGGGTTCAGGAGAACGCCGCTGAGTGCGGTTTTGATTGGGAGCAAACGGAAGATGCCTTGTTGAAAATCGATGAAGAGCTTGCGGAATTAAAAGATGAGATCAACCACGAGGCCGGTGTCACCGAAAATCTGGAAAAGATAGAGGAAGAGTTTGGAGATTTGCTGTTTGCCATGGTTAACGTCGCCAGATTCCTTAAAATCGACCCTGAAAATGCGTTGAGAAAGGCAACGGATAAGTTTATCAAACGATTCAGACAGATGGAAGACATGATCAAAGCAGACGAGAAGGTGTTTGAAGAGCAGGAACTCGAAACACTGGATGAATATTGGGAGAGGGCAAAAAAGATTGGACTTTAAAATACGAAGTGGATACGAACCGTCCGGTGATCAGCCGGAGGCTATAGAAAGCATATGCCGCTCCATAGAAGCGGGTAATAATTATCAGACCCTGCTGGGTGTTACCGGGTCCGGTAAAACCTTTACCATGGCCCATGTGATACAAAAGCTACAGCGGCAAGCCTTGATTATTTCACCCAATAAAACTTTGGCAGCTCAGTTATACAGGGAATTTAAGGAATTTTTTCCGGAAAACCGTGTGGAATTTTTCATTTCCTATTACGATTATTATCAGCCGGAGGCTTACATCCCCAAACGGGATGTGTTCGTAGAAAAAGAGGCGCAGATCAACGAAATAATTGAAAAAATGCGTCTTTCAGTCCTTCAGTCAGTCATCACCCGAAAAGATGTGATTGTAGTGGCCAGCGTTTCATGTATTTACGGTTCCGGTAATCCGGATGACTTTAAACAGATGAATTTGGTGTTGGAAAAGGGGGCTTCCATACCAAGACGTGAGTTGACAATGAAACTGGCTGAAATGCAATACGATCGATCTGAAGATATCTTAAAAGGCGGAAACTACAGAATCCGCGGCGAAATATTGGAGATTTATCCCGGCTATACCGATATCGGTATCCGAGTTGAATTTTTCGACGATGAAGTGGATACTATTTACAGCTTCGATCCCGTTACCCGAGGTAAGATCGAAGATTACGACCGGATTATCATCTATCCTGCAACGGAATACGTCACAACCGAAGAAAAGATCAAAAAGGCGATTAAGACCATTGAAGAGGAATTGCACGAGCAAATCCAGCTTTTTAAGAGCCAAAATAAGCTGATAGAAGCCCAGCGTGTGGAGCAAAGGACCAAACAGGATCTTGAAATGCTTTCGGAAATGGGGTATTGTCAAGGGATTGAAAACTATTCTCGACATTTCGATCAGAGAAAACCGGGTCAGCCTCCCTGGACCTTGTTAGACTATTTTGAGGATGATTTCATCACCATTATCGATGAATCACATATCGCCGTTCCTCAACTGCGTGCCATGTCCCGAGGCGATCTATCCAGAAAACAGACCCTGGTGGAATACGGATTTCGTTTGCCATCAGCCGTGGATAACCGACCGTTAACCTTCGAGGAATTTTCAAAAAGAGTGGGGCAGGTGATCTTTACATCGGCCACGCCCGGGGATTTTGAAAAAGAACATTCGACTGAAATCATACAGCAAATTATCCGACCAACGGGATTAGTCGATCCGGAGATTGAATTCAGGGATTCCAGAAATCAAATCGATGATTTGTTGGAAGAAATCAAAGAAAGAGTCAGTCAAAACGAGAGGGTTCTGGTCCTCACATTGACCAAATCCATGGCGGAACGACTCAGTGAGTACCTGCAGGAATTGGGAACAAAGGCGGAGTACATTCACTCGGAATTGGGAACCGTGGAACGGGTTGAGGTTTTAAAGAAACTGAGAAGTGGTGAAATTGATGTGGCTGTGGGAATCAACCTTTTGAGAGAGGGCCTTGACCTGCCGGAAGTATCTTTAGTAGCCATTTTAGATGCCGATCGGGAGGGATTCCTGCGGAACGAGACCACCTTGATTCAGATTGTAGGACGTGCCGCCAGAAACGTTAATGGAAAAGTCATTATGTACGGAGAACGGATATCTAAAGCCATTGCCGTTACCATGGAAGAAACGCAACGGAGAAGGGAAATTCAATTAGCTTATAATGAAAAGCATAACATCACCCCTCAAACCATCAAAAAGGCCCTTGAAAAAGATATGTTCGCACAATTTAGGGGTGAAGAGGAAGAAGAATATGAGGGAATCAGCGAAAGTACGAAACAACTTCTGAGTGTTGCCGAAAATATGGAACGGGAAAATTACCTTGAAATACTGAAAGAAGAAATGAACAAAGCGGCCCTTGAATTAAGATTTGAAGACGCCGCCAAATTGAGAGACGAATTGCAAAAATTAGAACGGGAATCATAGAACGGAGGGAAATCGATGTCTTATCTGGATATTATCAAAACTGGGGGTCCCATCATCATCGTCATTTTTATTACCGCTGCGTTGGGTCTTTTTTTCTTTTTTGAACGGCTCATTATGCTTTCTACCATCAAATCCGGTATGAGAACGGGAGCGGAGAATCCCTTTTTGTCTTCGCTGAACTCAAAGATCAACAAGACACGCTCCAGAAATGCCGATGAGATCCAAGAAATCGTGGGATTGCATTGTGAAAAACTCTACAAAAACTTCAGGATCATTACCACAACCGCCACTATATCCCCTTTGTTGGGACTGTTGGGAACCACCACCGGTATGATTAAGATTTTCAACACCATCGAACAAACAGAAGCATTGAAGTATGCCGATGAACTGGCGACCGGGATAGGTGAGGCGCTTTATACAACCATTGCCGGACTAATAGTAGCGATTGCTTTAACCATTTTGCTGGGGTTTATCAAAGAGATGGCAACCGGCATTCGGCATGACCTGACCGATTATTACGTGATGGAGTGTTTAAAAACAAAAGAACCCACAAAAAGGATGATATAAGGCCATGGCCAAACACGATTATGATGAAGTGATTTCCATCAATATCACACCCCTCATCGATATTTTGTTCATCCTGCTGTTGTTTTTCATCTTGACATCCACCTTTGATTTGGAAAGTGAAAAGGCCATCGATATCACGTTACCGGAAACCGAAAGCGAACAAGTAGTGGAAACACCTGAAATTTTCAGGATCACTGTGGATGGTCAAAGTCGAATCTTCCTGGATTCAAATGAAATCACACCCCAGCAGTTGCTTTCATTTGCCGAAAGGAAAAAGAAAGGAAGCGGAGAATTTATCACCGTTATCTCCGCAGATGAAAAAGCTTCTCACGGAGTGGTCATGAAAGTCCTGGATGCCCTGAGACTTTCAGGCATCACAAACATCAACATACAAGTGCGATAAAGGGTGGTTAACATCGAAGGGAATTATTACCGGGAAAAAGGTATCGAACCAAAGTTTATCGTATCAGGCATATTGGCGGCAATCGTAGAAGTCCTGTTGATTGTAGCATTGCTGTTTGTGCTGAATTCCTCACCAATTGAACACCAACGGGAAGAATATCTCTCCATCAATATCAATATGAGTTCTTCAAAAACGGAACCGAAAGTAGAAGAAGCCGTTGTGCAACAACAACCTGAACCGGTTACTTCCCAGGAAGAACCCATCAATAAACAACCCGATCCCTTGTTTGAAGCCCTCAAAACCTTTGAGGCACAAGAGCCTCAAAAAGTAGAAGGGGTTACTTCCGGGATTAGACCCGTTGAAGTTTCCCAACCGAAAAACCCTTTAAACGTTCCGGAAAGCATTTTTGAACAAAGAACCTTGGATTTTAATCAAATCCAAGCAGCGCCACCGTCAAAAAAAACCATTGATAACGATGTGTTGTTTTCTCTGGTCAGCCCAGCGAACAATCAGGCACAAAGTGCACAAATACTTGATTTAACCGCGCTTGAACAATACGATATCCCTAACTTGGACAGCGTTAAAAGTGGTTTGCAACAAGATTATCAAGCGTTGTTAAAGAAGCCCGGCATAAGAAAAGAGGCCGTGTCGGGACAAGTGATCGTAGAGCTTTACATTACAGGATCATCCGCAAATACGCTAGTAAACATATCCAGTGCCGTCTCTCCGGAGCTGGCCAATATCGTCGTTAAAAATCTGAAATTACTCTACCTCCCCGACCGAATCGACCCGTTGCGAGTACAAGTCAGTGTTTCTTTCAGGGCAAATTAAATAAACGATTTTTAAAATCCTACATCAAAATTATATGTAATTCCTACACTGAGCATGGTGTTTTCAGCAAAACCTTCTGTTTCACTGTTTCCGGCTAAATCAAAAACGGCAAAAAACTCAAAGAAACCAATCACATTCCTTGCCACTGCAAAGGTAGAACCAGCTCCAACACCCCATTTTGTGGGAGAGAAGTCGAATTTACCCTCATTAATCTCAATATGAGGAGTAATTCCTGCAAATATCCTCAATTCTGGGGTTCCCCAACCAATAGATGGTGATATGATAAAACGGTAACTGGAAAAATCAACTTCAGGACCGATTTTTGGCATAGCCGCTATCTCCAATCCCCCCAGACCAAATTGACTTCTAGCCACAAAACCAATATAACTGTTGTTATCTGATTGCAAATCACCGTTAAATATAATACCCGTTTGTAAACCAAAAATAACCGGTAAGAAAATTAAGATTAAAATCCCAGTGACGACTAACTTTTTCATAAAAAAATGTACCCCCTCGAAGTTAGTATTTATTAATTATTTTTTCTACTTCATCTTTCACTTGTTCCAAATTACCGTGAACAACACCCAACGTCATGTTTGAATTTCCTCCGCCTTGAATAGTCAATTTATCCTTTAGGGAATTGAGAATCTCCTTGGCGTCAATCTTTTCATGGGTTGAAATAATGTTAAATCCGTTGTGTTTTGATTTTTCAAACAAAAAAACAGCGATGGTATCCGGTTCTTTCATAATTTCTTTTGAAAGGCCTTTTGCACTCTCTTCTGACGGTAAGACTTTGACAATTCTTCTCTTTCCGTCCACATTCCTCGCTTGAATATTCTGATACATCTCTTTTGCCAGTGATTCAGACAATCTCCTACTCATCTTTGACACGCTTTTGTTTTCATCCATCAAATTTTGCAAACGCATTTGCAATTCCTCTTTTGACGTGGATAAGAATTCAGTGGTCTCCTTCAAGATTTGATGACTCATTTGATAATCTTTCAAAGCCCTGTTTCCGGCTAAAAAGTAGATTCTGGTAGTTCTTTCTTGCCCCTCTCCTTTTGCTCTTTTCAAGGTTTCCGTCTTAAAAATCTTTATTATACCAATGTTCCCTGTATTCTTGCAATGAAACCCTTTACATAGTGAATAGTCTAAATCCCCTATTTTAACAACACGTAATTGATCTATACCAACAAGTTTTTCACTCATTCCCTTTCTCAGTGGGTATTTGTGGATATCTTTTGCCGGAATTGTCAAAATATCCACAGCTATCAAATCGGTAATCTGCTGAAAAAGTTTTTTCTCCATTTTTTCCAATAGCTCTTCAGACAAATCATTCGTATTTAAATCGATGGTGGTATGGTTTTCTGACATGTGAAATCCAACGGTTTCTACAGCCAAATCATTATCAAAATTGGCAGAGATAAGGTGTTGTGCTGTATGTTGCTGGGCAATATCGTATCTGTTTTCTCCGGATATTTTGCAGTTGACGTCCTCTCCTTCAACACATGGTACATCCTCTGCCATCACATGTAGGATGGTGCCACCTTTATCCCTTAAGACAGAAACAACGGACACACCGTTGATTTCGCCCCGGTCCCCCAGCTGGCCACCCTCACCATCCGGATAAAACTGAGAAGTTGAGAGTTCCAATACCCACTCATTTTTTTTCTGATATTTATTAACGCATTTACTGTCGAAAAAAACATCGTCAAACATGGTTTCACCTCATCATCATTCGGTTTTTATTATAGCATTTTTGTTTTGTTCAAGTTGAATAAGATGTTTTTTTGTCTTATTCCAAACAAAAATGAAGGGATATGGCTTGAGGGTGTTTCTTAGAAGTTGTTTCTAAAAAAGTTACTTCTTTGATTTGTACATTACCGGAGGCCAAAACACCATATCCGATTAATTCATCAGGAGGATAAACCCATTGCCATCCGGTTTTTGTCCAATTTAGAGGAATTACTTCTCCGGAGTTGTTTTCTTCCATGATAGACTGTCCGGGCAATAAATTTTGCCAATTTCCGGCTATTAAAAAATACCCATCTTGAGGTAAGGTTTCAATGATAGAAGTTTTGATATATTCAAGCCGTATCGTATTTATATCATCTGACTCCCATTGATCATTCATGACATTATCCAAGTTAATGATGAAAAGTTGTTTACCATTGTTTTGAAATTCAAGAATTTGTGTAGACGGCATAGAAGATAAAAGTGAGCTAAACCAATTGGTATCCGTTGGCAACAAAAGCTTTTTTACTTCTAAAGGTGAATATGCGGATAACGAATACAGCCCGGAAAAGTCCATAAAAGAGACTTTGCCGTTTGAGGAAATAGTAACCGGAGAACGTTTTGAAAAGGAAAAATATCCGTTATGCGATTCAAAAAGTGATCCCAGTTTTTCTATATAGGATTCTTCACAATTTTGAAGAAGGATGATATCAGTATCTGTTATGCCTGAGAGTAATTCTTCAAATACCGGTACTCCGTTTCCTTTATCTAAATAGGCACAAAATAGGCTGACGCACTCTTCCGTTATCGGTTGTGTAGTTCTTTCAATGGCCCTCACTTTCATATCATCTGTTGTATAGTCAAAGACAGCTACGATGATAATAAGGACTAAAAAAAGAACAAAAAGACCTAATAATGCCCACCCGAAGAGTTTCAATATTTTCATAAACGATCTCCATAAAGGTTAAATGCAATATGCATGAGTTAATTCATCCTGTTATAACAAAAGGGATTCATTTTTCCAATGAATCCCTTTTGGTCAGGGCGGGGAGACTTGAACTCCCGACCTCTAAGTCCCGAACCTAGCATTCTACCAACTGAACTACGCCCTGTTGTATGCATCAATAATGATTGCTCAGTTTAAGGCCTCTTTTGCTATATCCACGTAAGCTTTAAAGGCATTCATGTCTGTAGCTGCCAATTCGGACAACATCTTTCTGTTAATCCTTACACCGGCTTCCTTTAACCCATGAATCAATTCGTTATATTTAATATCGTTCATTCTTGCAGCGGCATTGATCCTTACAATCCATAATTTCCTGTAATCGCGCTTCTTCTGCTTCCTGCCGGCAAAGGCGTATACTCCTGAACGAAAGAATTGTTCCTTTGCTAATGAGACTCTTCTGCTTTTTGCGCCACGATATCCCTTAGCGGCCTTTAAATATCTCTTCTTCTTGGACTTTTTTAAAACTCCTCGTTTAATTCTCATACTGAATCCTCCTCGTTCTTATGCTTTGCCAAGCATTCTTTTTATCGGTTTTTTTCTGTCTTTACTCACTGTAGCCGGTTTTCGCAGCCTGACGTTGATTTTATTTCTTTTTTTGCCGGTTTCATGCCTTCTACCGGCTCTGTTTCTCATAATCTTTCCCGTTCGGGTGATCCTGAATCGCTTCGATGCGCTTTTTCTTGTCTTCATCTTAGGCATGTCATTTCCTCCTCAAATTCTTATGTCATTCTGATGCGTTTTCTTGTTTTGCTTCTTTTTCTTCGATCATATTGGCAATACGATTCTGCTCCGCTTCACTTATGGGTGACAGTGTCATATGCATGTCTCTGCCTTCCAATTTTGGTTTGGATGTAACCTTGGCGGATAATTTGGTATCTTCTATAACCCTGTCCAGAATCTCTCGCCCCTTTTCAGTAAAAGCCATTTCTCTTCCTCTGAACATGATTGTTACCTTAACCATGTTTGAATCCTTTAAAAATCTCTTTATATGATTCAGCTTCGTCTGATAATCGTGTTCATCAATCTTGGGACGGAATTTCATCTGTTTGAGTTCGGTCCTTTTCTGGTTTTTCTTCGCGTTCTTCTTCTTTTTCTGAAGTTCGTAACGATACTTTCCGAAATCAAGAACCTTGGCTACCGGTGGCTTTGCTTCCGGGGCAATCAAGATCAAATCCAGGTTATCCCTCTTGGCAACTGAAATCGCCTCATTCACCTTCATGATCCCAATTTGTTCTCCGTCTTTTCCAATTACTCTCACTTTTGGTACTCTTATTTCCTCATTTTTCGGTGGTAAATTCTCCCTCGCTTTCGCGATGTGACTCATCTCCTTTCGGTTTTTTTGTTCACTAAAAAAGGCGGACATCGTGTCCGCCATTATATGTAAATACCGTGATTATACATATGATTTAAAGTGTTGTGTCAGACCTTGTCAGCCTTGGCCACAAGGTGGGAAATCTCTGGCGGACTTCCGCTTTCATAATTGATGGTGGGCCGTACAGGAATTGAACCTGTAGCCTACTGATTAAGAGTCAGTTGCTCTGCCGATTGAGCTAACGGCCCATCTGGTGCCGGAGGGGGGACTTGAACCCCCACGGGATGTTTGATGTCCCACATGGACCTCAACCATGCGTGTCTGCCTATTCCACCACCCCGGCAAACGCTGTGTCTTTTGTTGCGATTCATTGTATCATTTAACAAAAATAAAGTCAAGAATACCAAAAACTGGCGCGCCTGGGAGGATTCGAACCCCCAACCCTCGGAGCCGAAATCCGATGCTCTATCCAATTGAGCCACAAGCGCTGAAAAACTTGGGGTGGCTAGTGGGATTTGAACCCACGGCAGCCTGATCCACAGTCAGGTGCTCTACCAACTGAGCTATAGCCACCAGGCATAACAAAAGCAATGGTGCGCCCAGAGGGAATCGAACCCCCAGCCTTTGGATTAGAAATCCAATGCTCTATCCGATTGAGCTATAGGCGCCCATCAAGATGGAGCGACCGACGAGACTCGAACCCGCAACAACCACCTTGGAAGGGTGATGCTCTACCAATTGAGCTACGGTCGCAACTTGATTTGCAATCAATGGTCGGGGTGACTGGGCTTGAACCAGCGACCTCATGCACCCAAGGCATGCACGCTCCCAACTGCGCTACACCCCGATTGCGCGTTATTATAGCACAGTTAAAATCCACTGTCAAGTGTTATCGCTACAAATCTGGAACAGAGTGTTTACGGCAAGGTTTATAGACGACAGAATGATCTTCAGTATTACCGGCTTGACAAATTGAATTTGATATGCAATAATATGAGTATATGAGAATATGATCATATAGAAAGGAGATGCCACCATGCTGGAACAAACCTTCAAAGCCTTGGCCGATGAAAATCGATTAAGAATCATCAACCTGTTATTCCATGGAGAATTCTGTGTATGCGAACTGGAAGTCTTCCTGGGTTTATCCCAATCCAACCTCTCCAGACATTTGGGAAAACTGAAGACTTCCGGAATAATCACCGCCGAGAAAGACGGTCAATGGGTTCATTATATGATTTCCGAGGTATTTAAAAGTGAAAATGTTTTATTATTTGAATATCTCCAAAAAAAAATGAGGAAAGATCAGGTATTTGAAAAAGATATAGAACGAATGCAGAATTACAAAAAAAGCAAACTCAGCTGCTCTGTGATTCGCGAGAACAAAGAGCAGGTCCTTGAAATCATCAATCAGGAGGAATCTCATGCAAAAGGAAAATAGAACGACTCAGGAAATGGGTATTTTTGGAAAGTATTTAACCTTATGGGTTGGCCTATGCATTATCGTAGGGGTTTTAATTGGCAAATTCTTACCCGTTATTCCCGATTTACTTTCCAGATTCGAATACGCCAACGTTTCAATCCCAGTGGCCATTCTTATTTGGCTGATGATCTACCCCATGATGCTGAAAATAGATTTTTCAAGTATTGTTAAAGCGACGAAAAAACCCAAAGGCTTGACTATCACCTTAATTACCAATTGGCTGATCAAACCTTTCACCATGTACCTCATTGCAGCCTTTTTTCTCAAGGTGGTCTTTAACGTGTGGGTCAATACGGAGCTTGCCAATGAATATCTGGCCGGTGCCGTTCTGCTTGGAGCCGCCCCGTGTACCGCCATGGTCTTTGTGTGGAGCCATCTGACAAATGGTGACCCGGCCTATACCTTAATCCAAGTAGCGATCAATGATCTAATCGTCCTCTTTGCCTTCACACCGATTGTCGCCTTTTTGCTGGGGATTACAAATGTGGTTGTACCCCTTGACACGTTGATCCTGTCGGTCATTTTATTCGTCGTCATTCCTCTTTTGGGTGGATTTATCACGAGAAAAAGGGTAGTCGAAAAGAAAGGACAGGACTATTTTGACAATGTCTTTTTGAAAAAATTCGACAAGACGACGATTATCGGGTTACTGTTCACCTTAATTATCATCTTCTCCTTTCAGGGAGAGATCATCTTGTCCAATCCATTCCACATCGCCCTGATAGCCGTACCACTGATCATTCAGACCTTCGCAATCTTTTTCTTTGCCTATTTCTGGGCCAAATTATGGAAAGTGCCGGCTAACATCGCCGCACCGGCAGCAATGATAGGTGCCAGTAATTTCTTTGAACTGGCAGTGGCCGTTGCGATTTCCCTGTTTGGACTCCAATCAGGCGCAACACTGGCTACAGTGGTAGGTGTCTTGGTGGAAGTACCGGTGATGCTCACGTTAGTCAAGATTGCCAACAGCACGAAACATTGGTTTCCAAAAGAATCAACGAATCATTCACCACTTAATCAATAGAGGAGGAATTATCCATGACATACAAAATAGCGTTTATTTGCGTACACAACTCCTGCAGAAGCCAAATGGCCGAAGGATGGGCAAAATACCTTGGAAGCAACCTGTTTGAAGCTTACTCCGCCGGAACCGAAGAATATCCCCAAGTCAAGCCTCTTGCCATGCAGGTAATGGAAGAGGCGGGTGTGGACATGACCGGTCACCGGCCTAAATTAATCAAAGAAATCCCAAACGAATTAGACATTCTAATCACAATGGGCTGCAACGTCACCTGTCCATATATCCCGAACAAACACACCGAAGACTGGGGAATAGAAGACCCTTCAGGAAAAGGGATCGATGCATTCAGGAAAACCAGAGAAGAGATTCGGGAAAAAGTTGAAGATCTTATTCAAAGAATCACAACAGGGGAACTGACACTCAACACATCAGACGAAACATTCAATCTGTCAATCGACTTAGAAAGCTCCAAATGATTAACAAAAGCGAAATCAGTAAATTTGCAATTTTAATAGCCTTCTTCCTGTTGTTTTTCTTCCTGCCGTTTGACAACACAACCGTCCAGGACTCAATTATAGCGGGATTTGAACTCCTCGGTGAATACGCCAGAGAGCACGTCTTACTGTGTCTGGTCCCTGCATTCTTTGTTGCAGGAACCATCGCGGTATTCGTCAACCGAAATGCGATTTTAAAACTCTTGGGACCCAAGGCAAAAAAATGGATCGCCTATCCTGTTGCCAGTTCAGCCGGTGGAATATTAGCCGTGTGTTCCTGTACGATTCTCCCAATTTTTGGCGGAATATACAAAAGAGGCGCCGGGCTGGGGCCTGCCATTGCCTTCCTGTTTACAGGCCCTGCCATCAACGTGACCGCGATCTTTTTAACCGGTGAGGTGCTGGGTTGGGAACTATCCATCGTCCGATTGATCGCAACCATCGTCGTGGCGATTGTGATCGGTTTGATCATGGCCTGGATTTTCAGAGAAGATAAAGGCCAAGGGGGTATCGTCATGGAAGAGGATGATGGAGAAAAACCCCTGTGGGTATTGACATTCCTGGGACTTCAGATGTTCTTTTTAGTCACCGGCGGTTTGACTTTCAACCCCGTTTTAAAGACAACGCTACTCGTTCTTTCAGTCATTGGGATCATAGCCCTTTACTTCAAATTCCAAAAAGAAAGACGCAGAGAATGGATCTCAGAAACCTGGTCGTTTACCAAGAAGATCATGCCATTTTTATTCGTGGGTGTCTTTATCGCCGGAATCATCTCAAAGGCCTTACCTGAAGAGGCCGTACAGACTGTACTGGGTGGTAACAAATTCTTCTCCACCCTTTTCGCCTCAGTATTTGGGGCCATCATGTACTTTTCAACTCTAACGGAAGTTCCCATCGTCCAATCGTTGATGTCACTTGGCATGGGAAAGGGACCGGCACTATCCCTTTTCATGGCGGGCTATACACTGAGTCTACCAAACATGATCGTATTAACGAAGTTGCTGGGTGCCAAAAAAGCCTTCTCCTATTTTTTCCTGGTGATTGCCTTTTCATCGCTAACGGGTTTCATGTATGGAAATTTAATGTAAGAATTGATGAAAATTTAAATTAAAAAAGGAGGAACAACATGGAAATTAAAGTTTACGGATCGGGATGTCCAAAGTGTAAGAAGGTTTACGCCGC
>JASUTC010000102.1 GCA_030445775.1 Thermotogaceae bacterium
AAAGGTTGCTGAGTATGGAGATCCCGGTAGTTGGGAACTGGCCAATAACGTCGTGGAAGCTTTGGGCGAGAACAGTGCCGTTATCATGAGAGGCCATGGCCTGGTAAATGTGGGGCAAAGATTTTCAGAGGCCTTTGCCAGTGCAAAAGTCACGGAAAAAAACGTTCAGATTTACCTGGAAGCGTTAAAGTTAAACAAAGAGATCTTCACCCTGCCGGAGGAAACAAAGAAAAACTTGAGAGAAGTTTATAAGAAGATGTACAGACAGTGAGTTGATCGTATAATGAAACATAGTGTGATTTCTGTAGACCTTGGTGCCTCGCGTAACAAGGTTCTTCCTGACTTGACTTTGTTACTTAAACAGGCGAACGTGTAACAACGATACATAAAACTTCCATAAAAACGGAGTTTTTATTTTTTCAAGGAATTTCAGAAAGAAGTGTGAATAAAATACCTTTATTTTTTTATTCTCTTGCGATTTTGATATTATTTACTGTTCTCATGATCTGATTCCATTCTGCAGTATCTCTTAAGGCTTCCAAATACGGGCTGTCAAATTTAATGGAAAAAACAGGTTTAATGGATTTTTCGATGATATTTTTAAGATCTCTTTCATCCTTTTTTTCCGGCGCGTTGCGTTCGTTTTTGGCAAATTCAATCAAATACTGGCCGTATTGTTCAATGGCGTTTATCATTTCTTTTCTTTCCATCTTTTAGCCTCCCTTTTTTATAATCATTTCTTAATGAAGTTCTATCAAAGATCGATCAACTTTAATTGTAACATAATACAACAGATGAACCGGTAGATCTGTTTGAAAAAAGGGCGATTCGTGAATCGCCCTTACATGTATCGTGAGCATTTTGATCATATCGATGCCTTTAATGAAACTTTGAATCAATCCTCATCGTCAGTAAAAATATAATTCTTGGAGTCAAACTCAAGATATACGGTTCCCTTCAGTTGTAAATAATCGATCAAATCTTTATTTTCATCGATGAGTTCGAAATATTCATCGGAGTATTTTTCAATCCTTATGATATTTTCTTCTTTAAAGTCATCGTCAATCCAGGCGTTCTTTTCATCATCCCATATGAAGCGTTTGCCTTTGATGAGTCTGTAATCAGAGCCTTCCTTGGCCTCTTGCATCAGTTCTTCAGCCTCTTCAGCTTGCCTGGCTTGTGACATCATATTCATTTGTTTGGATTGTACGACACTGCTTTTTCCCGTTTGCATGCTTGGCGCCGCTGCCGGTCGATTGATTGTCTTTTGTGACAAAACCGGGCTCCCACTTGCATCATATTTCTGAGTGCTGTCATCTGAAACTAAGTATGAGGTGTATGGTGTGGGGATGGAGAATTGTTTGCTCAGTGTGATCACTTCGTTTTTCAAGTCTTCGGTTTCCCCGTATAATCTAATCAGGTTGATCAAATCGTTGATTTGACGGCTTGCCCATAGAAGGGAAATGGATTTGTTGACATTGCTTGAAACGTTGAAATGGTACATTTGTTCGAAATTCTGATCCCCCAATTTTCCAGTGAGTTTCATCGTGAGCTTTCCGCTGCCTTTGTAACGTCCATATATTTTTAAAGGTTCATCTTTATAAACTGTTAAACCTGTTTTCGGCAAATAGTCGATGATTTCCACGTCATTGCTCATGAATGTTACTTTTACATCTGATAGAACGGGTTTGCTGATACTTGAAAACAACCTGGCGATTTCGGTTTCAATGGATTCATTTTCAGTCACATAGTAGGTTTGGCCGTTGTTGTTGGTAGTTAACAGATCAAGGATATAGGTGTTTACATCATAACCAACTCCGAAGGCAAAGAGGCGTAATCCATTGATGCCTTGTGAAAACTCGTTGACATGTTTAACGATTGCCTCCGGATCGGTAATTCCTTCGGTGGGAATACCATCGGTTAAAAAGACAAGGATAGGATTTTGAAGATTTTCAGCATTGTGGAATACCCTTAAAGCCATATCCAGTGATCCGTAGATGTTCGTATTTCCTCCTGCTCTTGACGAATAAATCCAGTCAATCGCTTCTTTCTTTTTATTTGATTCAAATAAGTTAAAGTAATACTTAAAGGCTTCTATATCGTGATTAAAAAGGATCAGATTAAACCGGTCGTCTTCGTACAATCGGCTGATGATAAATTCTGCTGCCTTTTGTGCCTGAACGTATTTCATCCCTGACATACTGCCGGATTTGTCTAAAACGAAAACCACATCTTTTGGCTGATAATCCTCATAATTCACATCCGGATGGATTTCCAATAAAAAGGTGTTATAACCCAAGTCAGGGGTGTCTGTACTCATATAGGCCTCGACTTGGTTTTCTCCAAGGCCAAATTTCAGTATAAAATCGTTGATGGGCTTAAAGTCTTCTCTCTTAAAAGAAAAAGATGCTGAAAATTTGTCGTCAGATATGGTTTGTTCGATGGTGTTGGTATCCGAATCTACAAAGTAAATTTGGGCGTTGTTAGAAGTGATGGTACCTGAAATGTTGATTTTTCGAATATTTGTTTTTAGTAAACTTTCGATTTCCAATGGGTATTGAAGTTTCACTAATCCGTCATTGTTTGACAATTCTTGTGAATAAGTGAGCGAAATGGCTCTTTCTTCATGAGGTTTGAAAGAGGGGATTTCGATACGATAATAGTTTTCATTCATATATTCCAGTAAGGCGGGATTTTTATTCTGTTTGACAAGTGCTTGAAATTCCTTTCGGGCTTGATCAGATTCCATGACCTCACCGGTATAATAAGTATCACCAACTTTCATTTTGAAGTCTGAAATAATGGCCCCTTTCGGAATCGGAAATAGATAAATGACCTTTTGTGAGTAATCGGAGTCATTCCAGAAAACTTCATCGATCTTAACGGTTGCGATCAGGTCGGTTATGGTCATATCTACGTTATGCTCAAGGAGCACAAAGGGATTTTCTTCAATTACGGGTTCCGTTGGAATAAGGACACCATCAGAGAAGACAGTAACAAAAGAAAGAAAAAGAAAAAGAACAAATATCATTTTACACTTGGACATATTCATATCACCTCTTTTTAGTTTTTGACTATAGAATTTAGACGGAAAAAACCAAAAATAAAACCTCCCGTTAAGGAGGTTTTGTTGGTATTATAACCTGGTGGCGAGGGGCAGAATCGAACTGCCGACACGCGGATTTTCAGTCCGCTGCTCTACCTACTGAGCTACCGCGCCATGGTGGTGGGCGTAGCAGGATTTGAACCTACGACCCTCTGCTTGTAAGGCAGATGCTCTCCCGCTGAGCTATACGCCCGTTTGGCGCTCCCACGGAGGTTCGAACTCCGGTCTCCACCTTGAAAGGGTGATGTCCTGGACCACTGGACGATAGGAGCCTGAAAACGCATTTTCGCGCCAACGAGGTATATAGTACTATATCAAAGAGGATTTGTCAAGTCAGAAATATTTAATTTATTTTACAATCTATATCAAAATTCCCTTTGTTCCATTTCTATCACCTTGCCTTTTACCTTTCCAAATCGGTTTGCACCCCATATTCCCAGTAGTATCAAAGCGGACCCCACGAGATGGTACCAATAAAAGGGTTCGTTGTTGATGAACACACCTGCGAGTATTGAGACGATAGTCGTCAAGTTTCCAAACGTGGCACTGATACTGGCCGGTATCTTGGAAAGCATGAAATTCACTAAAAAAAAGGCCAATACGGATGAAAGGGTTCCCAAATACAGAATGGAAATAATCACCTGATTGTTTTGAAAGGCCATAATATATTGTGAAAGATTACCTTCCAATCCCAGTTGAGTGATAGCAATGATGTTGAAAACAATGGTTCCGAACCACATCATAACATAGGTGATTTCAATAGGTGTGAATTTCAAGGAGGATTGTTTTGAAAGGATGTTGTAGAATGCCCCTGCCAATACCGCTCCCAGAAGAAGTAAGATGCCCAAGATATCACCCGATATTCTGACAGCGCTTTTCATTAGAACAATGAGGATGACACCGGAAACGGATAAACATATAGATAGAGTCTGTAAAAAAGTGGTCTTTTCTCCCAGGAAGAAAAAGGCCATAACCGTTACGGCTATTGGGATGAGGGATAACATGATTCCAGCTTCTGAAGATGTTGCCAGTCTTAATCCATAAGCTTCAAAAATAAAGTAAAGTCCGGGTTGAACAAGGGAAAGGAATAATAATGATTTGATGTTTTTCCCCTTCAAATTGATTTTAATCAGTTTAAAAGTTTTTAGAATTTGCATCAAGATGGCGGCTGTCAGGAATCGATATGCCAAAAGCTGGAAGGGGTGAATGGTTTCAAGTGCTGCCTTGCTAAACAGAAAAGACAACCCGAATATGGTAGAAATACCTATACCAGCTATAAGAGCGGAAATTGGGATTTTCATCATAGACCTCCTAAAAGTACGGTTAGCAAAATACTTACAGATTATAGCATTAAATTTAAAATTTTCATGATAAAATAAAAAAAATTAAGGGGGAAAGATTATGCTGAATTTTGCAGTTTTGGTAAATACATTTGCCGTTATCGTGGGGAGTATTGTTGGAATGACGTTGAAGAGCCGCCTTAAAGATGTGTATAAAAAAAGGATGTTTCAAGCCGTTGGTGTGGTAACACTGATCATTGGTGTGAAAATGGGTTTGGAGGCCAACGAGTTTATTGTTGTATTGGCATCAATGGCACTTGGGGGAGTGATAGGCCAATGGATCGGTATTGAGGAAAGGATCGGGCGTCTTGCCAATAGAATAGAAAAAAGTGAAGGGGAAACGCATTTTGTCAAAGGCTTTGTAACGGCTACTGTTTTGTTTGTGGTCGGACCCATGACCATTTTGGGTTGTTTTGCAGCCGGAATTGAAGCAGATCCTTCTTTGCTGTTATTAAAATCAACTTTGGATTTTATTGCTGCCATCATCTTGTCTTCTTTATACGGTCTGGGTGTTTTATTCTCAGCTTTAAGCGTTTTCCTTGTTCAAGGGCTCCTGGTGACATTTGCATCACAACTGACGATTCTTTCCTTACCACAGTATTTGAACGACTTCACCAGTGTGGGAGGAGCAATCCTCCTTGTTATAGGTTTTGGTTTGACGGAGATTAAGGAAATGAAGGCCGGGAATTTTCTTCCTGCATTGGGAATTGTGGTGTTTTTTGATTGGATTTATTCTTTTTTTGTCTAAAAGACACCGCTGCTATCAAACCCTTCACCATATACCGTTTTCACTGAGGAAACCGAGATAAATGCCTTTGGATCTTCTTCGATTGCGATTCGAATAATTCGCTGTTCTTCCCTTTTTCCTGCAATTACCGACAGTATTTGTCGTTCGTTTCTGGTGTACCAACCGGTCCCCGAGTAAACTGTAACCCCTCTTCCCAATTCTGAAGTGATTTTGTCGGCAATGGTTGTGAATTTGTTAGAAATGATAGTGATTTGCGATGATTGACGGTTTCCCTGTAGATGTTTGTCCAGAAAATAAGATGAAATGCCCATGGCAACCATACCGTATATGATCACTTCAAGTGAGTTGTAGATCAGATAGGCCGACCCGATGATGGCCATATTGATATAAAAAGACAACCTACCGATAGCAATATGGAAAAACTTCTGCAGAATCATCGCTATGATATCCGTTCCCCCAGTACTGCCTCCCTGAGAAAAAACGATACCGACACCAAAACCTGTAAACAATCCTCCCAAAAACAAAGAAAGTATGACATCATCCACAATAGGTTTGGTGGCAAACGGTTCCAAAACCGCCAAAAGTCCTGAAAGTAAAAACGTGGCAAAGATTGTTTTGATACCAAAATGAGCCCCCAGAAATTTCATAGCGATAAAAATCAAAAAGGCGTTAATTCCCGTATTGGATATTCCGAAAGGGATACCAAAGCTATCTCTTAAGACTAACGAGACACCCGTTATTCCACCCGCTACAATCTGATGAGGAGCCCAAAAGAATAAATAGCCGACGGCATACAAAATGAGCCCGATCACTATAATAATGTATTCTTTGACTTTTCTGCCTTTTTTATTCATTTTCTCCCTCCTAAAAAATCCACACAAATATATCATTTTATATTGGATTCTCAAAACAAATTTTATAAAATAAATAATATTCATTAAAAAATAAATATATTTAATCTTACACTTGATATTTATTATTTTTTATGATAATATATAAAAGTTGGTTAAGAACTAAGAAGAAAAAGAAGTACAGAAGAGAGAAAGAAATCGAATCGAATTTTTTAACGAGCTGTATAGATTTTAACTCTAAGCTTAAGAAAGGAAATTAAAATGATTGTATATCTATA
>JASUTC010000103.1 GCA_030445775.1 Thermotogaceae bacterium
TAAAAACATTTCATGATCTTCATCATCTTCAAAGATAATTTGTTTATTAATTCCCCGAAGAATCACATGATAGATGCCTGTTTCGCTTTTTAATCTTCTTGTTCTTGGCATTTTTCCAACCCTTTTTTTATTCATCAAAAAACAACTGCTATCTACATGCGTTTCAACTTTCAGTTGAATCAAGGGAATGACTTCAAAAGTTGAATACAACAGCTTTTTTCATGAAATTGTTGAGGTTATAAGCAACTATTTCATTATACCATACTAACCATGAGAACCGTCCCATTGGTTTACTTTCTGTTATTGAACGGTATAATTCTTGGATATTATTTTGACGTCTTTGAAATTAGAAAAAAGACAAAGTTTAAAATTGGAGGTTCAAATTTGAATATCAACATAAGACTGGTGCAACCTAAAGATTATGCAGATGGTGAACAATTAACCAGAGAAGCTTTTTGGAATCTCCACGAACAGCACTTGGAAGAAAAGACAAAGAAGAGGCACGGATAAATATGCCTTTTTTATCTTACTCAAGGTTTAAAACAAAACGATTGTCTTCATTTTTTGTAAAACCGATTTTTTCCAGATAATGATCATGGTCTTTGTTGATTTGCGATTTTAAAATCCCGATATGCCGGAATGGCGTAGTCAATTTTGATATCAAGTGTTTTCTCATCAACCTTTTTTGCCATGAATATTCCTGCGGGGATTACATCGCGCAGAATATAAAAACCGAAGTTATCGCTATCCACTTTTAAGTTTCTCTCCGGGAAATATTTCTGCATGTCCTTTCGATAAAAATCCATAAAATATAAGAAGTATTCAGAGTTCGGATAGAGGGTAATGAGTTTAAAGTATTCATTGGAGCTGAATATTTTAATCAGGTAGATAATATTGATGATAACAATACCGCCATTCATGATTCCAACGGGGATTGAACCGATTAAAAAACCGTAAACGCAAAAGATTCCCGATCCTATCATATTGATCCATCTCAATTTGATGATGGAGCTCATCAGTAATGATATCAGAACCAGTAATGATGCGGCATACCCCACCCATTCAAGTATATTAATGTCCATTGATAATCCTCCTTTCTGTTTTAATGTTTTTAAAGTCTCTGATTGTATTCATAACACTCCTTTGAAGTTAAATTTCATATGCCATTAGCATGATTTTGTGGTTTTTATTATATCATCAAAAATTTTCATTTATCTTTTCAATGAAACTTTAAGATGATATACTAAGGAAACAAAATCTTTCTGAACAAGCAAGGAGGAAACAAAAAATGCAGCAGTACCCAAAGGCAAAAAAAGAAAATATTGAAGAAAGAATCTTCGGGATGACGATAAAAGATCCTTACCGATGGATGGAGAATGGAGAATCAGAGGATTTAAAGACCTGGCTGGCTGAAGAAAACGAATTGACTCAATCTTTTCTGAATGAAATACCGCAGAGAGAAGAAATAAAGAAGCGTTTGAAACAACTGTATGATTATCCGAAATATTCAACCATTACAATAGTGGGTGAAAAGATCATCTATAGCTATAACGACGGTCTTAAAAACCAACCCGTTTACTATATGCAAGAAGGAATAAATGGAAACCCTGAAGTCCTGATGGATCCCAATCAGTTATCAGAAGATGGAACGGTATCGGTTTTTTTAAACGGTCATTCAAAAAACAATCGCTATTTGGCTTATCTACAATCCCAATCGGGATCAGACTGGCACGTTTTAAAAGTGTTGGATCTGGAGAAAAAGGAAGTGCTGGAGGATCAATTGGAATGGATCAAATTTACATGGGCAGCCTGGTATAAGGACGGCTTCTTCTATTCGGGTTATGAGAAACCAAAGGATGGGAAAGAGCTTTCCCAGCAAAATAAGGAGATGAAAGTTTTCTACCACAAATTGGGAGAAGATCAGAGTCAGGATCAACTGATTTATTCAGATAAGGAACATCCCCTACGTTTCCATAGTGTCATGGTCAGTGAGGATGAAAAACATTTAATTCTGGTCATTTCCAAAGGTACATACGGCAATGAATACCGTTTGAAACGGATTGACGATCAAGATGGACCATTTCAAGCGGTATTTGAAGGTTTTAACAACGAACATTTTTACCTGGGTTCTTCAGGCGATGATCTTTTCTTTTTGACGGATAAAGAAGCTCCCAACAAAAAGGTGGTCAAAGTAAATGCCAGAAATTTGGAGATCGTTGATCTTATCACTGAGACTGATCAGGTGCTTGAGACTGCTTGGAAATTCGGAGCTCATATCGTGACATTGTACTTACAGGATGTAATATCCAAACTTTATTTATACGATACTCAAGGACAACTGAAAAAAGAGGTGCAAATGCCGGGAATTGGCAGTGTGATAGATGTTGAGGGGGATAAGGAATTGGATCAAATTCTATTTTCTTTCAGTTCATTTACTACACCACTTGGATTGTTTTCAGTGGATATTGCCACCGGTGAAACCAAAGCCTTTAAGGAATCAACCGTATCCTTTGATACATCTGAATTGATTACAGAGCAGGTTTTTTACAAGAGTAAAGACGGAACAAAAATCCCCATGTTTATCACCAGAAAAAAGGATTTAAAATTAGACGGGAAAAATCCCACACTCCTGTATGCCTATGGTGGTTTTAATATTTCATTGACACCGGCATTTAATCCGTCGATTATTTATCTACTGGAAAATGGCGGGATTTATGCCCATGCCAACCTTCGTGGTGGTGGAGAATACGGTGAGAAATGGCATAAAGCCGGGATGCAGTTTAATAAACAGAATGTGTTTGATGATTTCATTTCCGCCGCTGAGTATCTGATTGACAATCAATACACTTCCAAAGAATATCTGGCGATTCACGGTCGTTCAAACGGGGGATTGCTCATGGGAGCGGTAACCAATCAACGTCCCGATCTTTTCAGCGTGGTGTTTGCCCAAGTAGGGGTTATGGATATGCTGCGTTTCCATAAATTCACCATCGGTTGGGGATGGTCTGCGGAGTACGGTAACCCGGATGAGGAATCTTTCTTTAAATATATTCTCAGCTATTCACCACTTCACAACATCGAAGAAAAGCCTTATCCGGCGGTTATGGTCATCACCGGTGACCACGATGACAGGGTTGTACCTGCCCATTCTTTTAAATATCTGGCCACATTACAGGATAAAAATACCGGTGATCAACCCATTTTACTTCGTTTAGATCGTAAAGCAGGTCACGGGATGGGAAAACCTGTTGAAAAAATCATAGAGGAATATACAGATATGTATGCATTCTTATTTCAATGCATAAACCAATAAAATCGAAACAATTGAGATTAATCAAAAAGCAAAAAAAATAAAGATTTAAAGAATACAATGATATAATGATACAACGAAGAATGAAAGGTTATAGATGTTAAAGGAGATTCTTATGATCCGTGGATTGAACATGGAGCAAGGCCTGGAAAATACCGGTGGTGACTTAGCCTTTTATAAAGCGTTGTTGCAGGATTTTTTCAACACCTATTCTAAACATCCTAAGAAAATTATCCAATTTGTTTCAGAAGGGGATTATCACTCAGCTGAGTTGGAAGCCCATTCACTAAAGGGGACTTCTCGTATGCTGGGCCTTGAAAAGGTTTATGATATGGCCCTTCAAATGGAACTATCATTAAAAGAAAAAGATAAAACACAATTTGATGGCTTAATTCAACCCTTGAAGAATGAACTGAAGATACTTTTTCGTGATTATGAGGGTTCTGATTTATATCAGGAAAGCCATGAGGACTATTTGTCTCTTAAACTCAACGATGAGCAAAAGAGGATCTTTTTGGATAGAATAAATACCTTGCGGCCAGTTGTAAAGGCGGGAAGATATCAGGCAGAAACATTGGTTTCACAATTATTAAAAGATTATGCGGACTTTGGTCTAAATGAAAAGCTATCAGAGTTAAAAGCCCTGATTGAACAATTGGAGTTTGAGGAAGCACTTGCTTTAATCAAAACCATACAAAAAGAGCTATGAGGAGTGGATGATGCCAAAAAAATATAGGATTTTGATTGTTGATGATGAACGATCCAACAGAAAACTACTCTCTGAATTATTATCCGAAGAATTTGATGTTGTACTCGCCAAAAACGGTTCCCAAGTCTTTCAACTTTTAAATGGAGAACAAGTCATTGATCTGGTATTGTTGGATATTATGTTGCCGGATATGGATGGGTATGAGATTATAAAAAGGATGAAAAATAATGACAACCAAAAGGATATTCCCGTCATCTTCATTACAGTGCTTGATTCAGCTGAAAATGAAGAAAAGGCCTTCCAATTGGGGGCGGTGGATTTTATTACCAAACCATTCCACCCCAGTATTGTGAAATTGAGGGTGAAAAATCAGATCAACCTCATTGAGCAAAAGCAAATGTTGGAGGAAATGGCCGGAATTGACGGCTTAACCGGAATCAACAACCGTCGTAGTTTTGATACCATCTATCAAAAGGAATGGCAAAAGATTTTAAGATACAAAGACCCGCTTTCTCTTATTATGATCGATGTGGATTTTTTTAAAAATTACAACGATTTTTATGGTCATGGTGCCGGAGATGCAGTTTTGAAAGAAATCGCAAAAGCAATAAAAAATCAATTAAATCGGCCGGAAGATATGGTTGCCCGCTACGGTGGAGAAGAGTTTGTGGTTGTTTTACCGCGAACAGAAAAAAATGGTGCTATGCAAAAAGCTGAGAAAATCCGAAAGGCAGTCGAGAGTTTGGCTATCACCCATGAAAAATCAGATTGTGCAGATGTTGTAACGATCTCCCTGGGGGGCGTCACTCACGAGAAAGAGGATGGCAATCCTGAAGCCTTCTTAAAGCAATCCGATGAAATGCTTTACAAAGCCAAATCAGAAGGCAGAAACAGGGTTATCTGGCGATAGTGCGAAGATATCTTTAAGGTGTTGAATGATATGGGGTAACCCCTCCCCTTTTTCCCTTTTTTAAAGTGATATCAAGATGATGAAATTAATTAAACAATTTGAAAACAAAAAATCTGGTTTATCGGGTTAAAAGACTTTCAACAGTTTCTTAAATGCTGTTGCCATCGGATATTTTGAAAGATTATTTCTTGTAACCCATTCAATCTCCTCTTTCAAATCCGCACTTTTATCCTTTTCATATTGATACATAATTTCTTCTTTTAGTGTTTCCGGTAAGTTAATTTCATAAAGGGTCATTTGCCAAGTTTTATGAGTGAAAACATGCTTTGAATTCCCAATAATTTTGAGTTTACTGGGTTCATGACCGAGGATGTTTTTCAAACAGGATAAGAGTTTAGCTTTTGCAGCGTCTTCAGTTTCTCCCTCGGCTATTGGAAATCCCCATAACCCATTTAAAAGCGCTGTGGAAGCTTTTGTTATCATAATGCTGTCAGATTTTCTAATGATACCGACCGCTACCGGTATCTTCTTGTTTTTAATTCTTTTTCGCTTGACTGGCAAATCGTTCTGAATTGATAGTTCTTTGGCTTTACAGGTTGTTGTTAAGGGGCAAATCTCACATTGTGGGTTTTTAGGGAGGCATATTAATGCGCCTAATTCCATTAATGCCTGATTGAAATCCCGAGCATTTTCAGGGATCAATTCCTGGATTATTTTCTCGATGGCCTTTTTGTTTTTAGCTTCTCCAATATCTGCATGACTGTTAAAGAGTCTGGAGTAAACCCGCAAAACGTTGCCGTCCACGGCTGGAATCCTTTTGTTGTAAGCAATGCTCAAAACAGCTCCTGCAGTATAAGGACCGATACCGGGGAGTTTCAGGGCTTTTTGGTATTCTTCGGGAAATTTGCCTTCATATTCATCAACGAGCGCACGAGCACATTTATGGAGATTACGGGCTCTGGAATAGTAGCCAAGACCCGCCCAAAGTTTCAGTACCTGCTCTTCTGTTGCCTTTGCCAGATCAAACACGGTTGGAAAAGCTGCCAAAAAGCGTTCGTAATAAGGCAGAACGATGTCCATCTGTGTTTGTTGAAGCATGATTTCGGATATCCAAATCTTATAAGGATCGTGACTTTCCCTAAAGGGAAGTTTTCTATGATGGACCTTGTACCAATCCAACAATTTATCTTGTAATTTTATCTTCTTTTCTTCCACCTTTTCACCACATGTTATGAACACATTCAGTTGAACCTTAAAACCCAACCCATCGATGCTAACGATGGGTTGGGGATATTATTTGACCAAAACCTTATATTCTCCGTACCCTTCTTTGTCCATCTCTTCAAAAGGGATAAACCGTAAAGCTGCTCCATTGATACAATACCTGAGTCCACCTTGATCTTTGGGGCCATCGTTAAAAACGTGTCCCAAATGGGAGTCGCCGATTTTGCTTCTCACTTCTATTCTCTCCATTCCGTGGGTTGTATCTTTGACATACACCAGTGCATCGGACTCAATAGGTCTTGAAAAGCTGGGCCAACCGCAACCGGAATGAAATTTGTCATCGGATACGAATAGAGGTTCACCACTGACGATATC
>JASUTC010000104.1 GCA_030445775.1 Thermotogaceae bacterium
AATCAGGATTATTCTTGTCAGAATCGTTCAGATTTCATTTCTTTCCATTTGACATTCATCTTGAATTAAAATATGATAGTTGTGAAATCGATTTCGAAATCGATTTCACATCAGAGCGGAGGTGATATTTTGAAAAAGCAAGGGATTTTTAATTCACAAATTGCATCTGCTGTTTCTTCAATGGGGCATAAAGACATATTAACCATCGTGGATATGGGTTATCCGATCCCCGATATAGCAAATAAATGCGATCTTGTTGTAGATAAGGGTTCTCCAAGGTTTCTTGATGTTGTCAGAATGATTTTGAAAGAGCTGGCTGTTGAAAAGGTGATTTTGACAAATGAGATGAGAGATGAAAAATCGAACGATTATCAGGAAATCCAAAAGATATTTAAGGACAAAAAGTTTGAATATATCAGTCACGAAAAATTTAAAGAAGTAGCTCATGAATCAAAGATTTATATTAGAAGTGGCGAAGTAACGCCTTATTCAAATATCATGCTCGTTTCAGAAGTGATATTCTGATGTTATTGGAAATGAAAACCATCACAAAAAGTTTCCCCGGGGTTTTGGCCCTGGACAGGGTTAGTTTCGCTCTTGAAAAGGGGGAAGTTCATGCTCTTTTGGGTGAAAATGGCGCGGGAAAAAGTACACTCATCAAAGTGCTTGGTGGCGTATACCAACCTGATAGCGGGGAAATTCTCTTAAACGGAGAAAGGGTTTCTTTTCCTACACCGCATACTTCGCAACAGAAAGGGATTGCCATCATTCATCAGGAATTAATGCTCGCAGATAATCTCACGATCGCTGAGAATATCTTTCTTGGAAAAGAACCGGGAAATGCCTTTGATACGAAATACAAGGTCATGTTGAAACAGTCGAAAAAATACCTGGAAATGTTAGATTTTGATGTTGATCCGGGTCAAAAGGTTGGCGATTTGAATGTTTCTGAAAAACAATTGGTTGTGATATGTAAAGCGTTAGCTTACAGTTCAAAGATTATCGTAATGGATGAGCCCACCGCAACCATCACACAACATGAAGTGGGAAAACTTTTTGAGATTATCAGGAATCTTAGTGGGAAAGGCATTTCAGTTATTTTCATAACCCACAGACTCTCGGAGGTATATCAGATTGCGGATACCGTAACGGTTTTAAGAGATGGTCATTATATCGGAACAGAACCCGTTGGGAATATGAATGAAAACAAGTTGGTCAAAATGATGGTGGGACGAGAGATTGAAAACATGTATCCCAAATATAATGAGCCGCAAGAAAAAGTGATCTTTCAAGTGAAAAATATTAATGTAGATGGGTTAAAAGGGAGTGTTAGCTTTGATGTGAGGAGAGGAGAAATATATGGAATAACCGGACTGGTGGGAAGTGGGAAATCAGAACTGGCATTGGGACTTTTTGGTGCTCGTGCTAATTCGTTTGAAGAAATGGAGATAAATGGTCATAAAATACAAAGCATTACGTCGCCTTCAGATGCTCTTAAAAACGGTATTTCGATTGTACCGGAAGATAGGAAATCTCAAGGGTTGATACTCCCATTTGATATTACAACTAATCTGGCTCTCCCGAATGTTAAAAATTTCGGTAGCTTCTTCAATGTGTTATGGAAAAGGATTAAAAAACGAGCAGTCGATGAAATCAAACGATTCAATATTAAAACTCCAAGCGAAAATCAGCTTGTAAAAAACCTTTCAGGTGGTAATCAGCAAAAGGTTGTATTGGCAAAATTCCTCATGCAGAAGCCTGAGATCGTCATATTTGTAGAACCGACGAGAGGTATTGATGTAGGTGCAAAAATCGAAGTTTATAACCTGATAAATGATCTTGCTAATCAGGGAATCGGGGTCATCTTGATTTCATCAGAGATTCCCGAAATCGTTAGTCTCTGTGACAGAGCCATGGTGATGCACAGGGGTGAGAAGGTATTTGTGCTTGACAGAACTGAACTGACACCTGAAAACATACTAAAAGCAGGGACGGGATTGGTGGAAAATGAATAAAATCATGCGGGGCTTTTTGGTTTTTTTAAGAAGGAATCCAGCGCTTGTTGGGATAATAGGCGTTACAATCGCACTTTCAATCATCACAGATAGTTTTTTGAGTGTTTATAACATCATCAATGTATTCAGGCAGACTTCCATCATGGCCATCATGGGTTTTGGGATGACCATGGTCATCATCAGTGGAGGCATAGACTTGTCTGTTGGATCGGTACTTGCCCTGTCAGCTGGGGTATCTGCCTCAGTATTAAGTGGTGGATACGCTTTTTTGGGAATATTGGTAGCATTAGTTGTGGGAGCAGCGGCAGGTGCCTTCAACGGTTTCATGATTACAAAGGGAAAACTACAGCCTTTCATCGTTACCTTGGCCACGATGGCCATTGCAAGAAGTTTGACACTTGGCTATATGCAAGGCATGCCGATATCACGATTTCCAGATTCCTTCACTTTTATCGGGAGAGGCACGGTTGCCGGAATTCCCATGCCAATTATAATACTGCTTTCAATTTTTATACTGAGTTTTTACATCCTTAAAAAAACCAGGTTGGGACTTTATATTTACTCGATTGGTGGTAATGAAGAGGCAACAAAATTGAGTGGTATCAACGTTGACAAATACAAAATTTATGTCTATGTGATTTCAGGGGTCTTTGCAGCGGTAAGTGGAATGATTCTTGCAGGAAGACTTAACAGCGCCCAACCTACTTTTGGAACAGGGTATGAGCTTGATGCCATTGCCACCGTGGTTCTTGGAGGTGCCAGTCTGAAGGGGGGAAAAGGAACTGTTTACGGGACGCTATTCGGAGCACTCTTGTTGGGAATCATTAAGAATGGTATGAATCTTATGGGGGTCTCTCCCTTTTATCAGGATGCGGTTAAAGGTGCCATCATACTGATCGCTGTTTTAATGGAACGAAAGGAATAACTAACTTCAGGAGGTGTTTTTATGAGAAAGTTGCTCGTTGTACTTATGATCGTAGGACTTTTGTCAGTTGGATTTGCAGGAAAAATTGGGCTCTCTGTTTCAACACTTAACAACCCGTTTTTTGTAGAACTTAAAAACGGTGCGGAACAGAAAGCAGCTGAACTGGGAGCGGAAATTTCAGTAGTAGATGCAAGAGACAATCCAGCCAAACAGTTAAATGACATCCAGGATTTGATTCAGAAAGGAGTGGATATTCTGATTATCAATCCAACAGACAGTGATGCCATTGTCACCGCTATCGAAGATGCAAATAATGCGGGGATTCCAGTAATCACGGTAGACAGAGGGGCTAATGGAGGAGAAGTACTGGTTCACATTGCTTCCGATAATGTTGCCGGAGGCGTAATGGCAGCCGAATTCCTTGCTGAAAAAATCAGTTTCAAGGGAAAAGTTGTTGAATTGGTGGGAATTCCCGGAACATCCGCTGCAAGAGATCGTGGAAAAGGTTTTGAGACAAAACTTGAGGACTACCCTGATATCGAGCTCGTAGCCAAACAAAGCGCAAACTTTAATCGGGCAGAAGGATTGAGAGTTATGGAGAACATTCTCCAAGCTCATCCGGATATTGATGCTGTGTTTGCTCAAAATGACGGAATGGCACTTGGAGCTGTAGAAGCGCTAAGAGCAGCCGGAAAATTGGATCAAGTTGTTGTTGTTGGATTTGATGCTATTGATGATGCAGTGAAAGCTGTTGAAGACGGTGAAATGGCAGGAACAATTGCACAGCAGCCCGCGCTCATGGGAAGTTTGGCGGTAGAAAAGGCTTTTAATTATCTTGAAACCGGTTCAGTTTATATCCCTGTTGATTTAAAGGTGGTAAAATAATAAGCAGAATATCAGAGCGGGAGGGTTTTTCCCTCCTGCTTTCATCTCATTCTTAATTCGGAGTTGATTACAGTGATAGGGATTATTGGGAGTTCCAACGTTGATATTGTTTATGAAGTCCAGCAATTTACAAAACCCGGAGAAACACAAAGAGCCTCTTCGCTGAATTACTATTTTGGGGGGAAAGGTGCGAATCAAGCAATAACGTGCGCAAGATTATCCAAAGGAAACATTTACTTTTGCAGTCTTGTAGGAACAGACAGTTCCGGAGAAGACTATGTTAAAAGATTTGAGGAAGAAAATATCTCAGGTGTTCAGAAATACAGTTCAAAGACAGGGATGGCTTTCATAGAGGTAAATGAAGCCGGAAATAACAGAATTGTCATTTATGGGGGCGCTAATGACCTTTTGGACTCATCCCATATTGATGCTTTTTTGAACAAATATGGAACCTTTTTTTCAATAGCGCTTTTACAAAATGAAATCCCGGGAGAAAGTATAGAATATGCCATAAAAGCCTTGAAAAAGGCTGGTAAAACGATTATCTATGACCCTGCCCCCAAGGAAAACACTTTAATGGAGCTATTGGAACAAGTTGATTATTTAACACCAAATGAAACTGAATTTGCTTACCTGTATGAAAAAATCTTTGGCTTGGATGAAAAAGATATCAAAGAAAAGGCGATTAGATTCAGAAATGAAATGAATGTTAAAAATCTGATTCTTAAAAACGGAGAAAAATCTGTGATGATGGTGAACAGTCAGAACAATATCCAAGAGGTTGCTCCGCCCAAAGTCAAAGCGGTAGATTCAACCGCGGCGGGGGA
Source organism: Thermotogaceae bacterium (assembly GCA_030445775.1). Taxonomy (GTDB): domain Bacteria; phylum Thermotogota; class Thermotogae; order MWEM01; family MWEM01; genus JASUTC01. Next base: position 4,653 of record JASUTC010000104.1, read on the forward strand.
TGTTTTTAACGGTGCATTTGCAGTTGGCCTCTCTAAAAACATGAATCAAAGAGACGCCCTTGAGTTTGCTGTCAAGGCAGCTTCTTTATCAGTGACCAGAAAAGGGGCACAACCTTCTATCCCACTACTTGAAGAGATCCAATGAATGGGGGTTTGTAAATGAAAGCGCCAACTATGAAACAAGTTGCCCAAATGGCTGGTGTTTCATCATCAACTGTTTCGAGGGTCATTAATCATTCAGCCCCTGTAAATGAAGACCTGCAGAAAAAAGTCATGAAGGCTGTTGAAGCATTGGGTTATTCACCTGATCAAATAGCCAGAAGTCTCAGAAAGGGAAAAACAAATGTAGTGGGAGTCATCATACCTAATATTACCAATCCCTTTTTCCCCGTCATTGTCAAGGGAGCAGAGGATTATCTGCGAAAGCAAAATTACTTGATCATGTTGGGGAATTCAGACTTTGATTTAAAGATGGAAAAGAAACTTTTTAACACATTAAAAGCCAAGAATGTTGATGGATTACTTTTTGTTGGAAGTGGTGGCAGAACACCTTTTATTGATAATCTTGAAAATCGCAAAAAAATCGTCTTTGTTGATAGAATTTACGAGAATATCGAGAAAAATTATGTCATTGTTGATAATATCAAAGGCATGAATGATCTTGTCAACTACCTTCTTGATTTGAACCACAAATCTTTTGTCATGATAAACGGGAAAAAGAGAACTTATACTGCTGAAAAAAGGAGAGAAGGTTTTGAACTCGCTTTAAAAAATGCAAATATTTCCCAATATGAGATTATTTACAGTGGTTATTCATATGAAAAAGGGTATGAAACGGCCTTGTCTCTAAAAGAAATTCCTGATGCCGTTGTATGTGGCGATGATATGATAGCATTTGGTGTGATCGATGCATTAAAAAAACGCGGGATCAATGTTCCTGAAGATGTAAGTGTTACGGGTTTTGATGATCTCACTTTCAGTTCTAAATTTTCTCCCCCCTTAACAACCATGCATCAACCAATATATGAGCTTGGTTTTGAAGCTGCAAAATTACTTGTAAAAATCATCAATGACAAACAAATCAAAAAAAACAAAATAATCCTTCCCACAACGTTGGTTCCAAGAAAAACCACTGCATTAAGGCTCAAAAAAACTTCCTAAGCAATTG
>JASUTC010000105.1 GCA_030445775.1 Thermotogaceae bacterium
TGTGATCATACCCTTCCATTCACAGGTCATTTTCATGCTCCTTTTCCAACTGATTTAAGACAGTTTGACGGATCTCAGACAGGTCCTTGATGAATAGCTTCTTTTTTTCTTGGATACGTTGGACAACTCTCTGAAATATTGCTTCATTGTGATACAAATAAATGTTTAATAATGCCCGTTGAAATAATCGATACTCCAACTCACAAAAGACAAGGTCTTTGTAAACCTGTGCAATTTCGGATTCAATGGCTTTAATCCGCTCTTCTTCTTCCAGTTTTTTCAAGACCGTGGCAGTTTTTTCTTGGATTTTATCTTTGTGTCTTTTATTGGACTTATTTTGAGTGGATTGATCCACGGTTATTTCATATAAGTTTTTGATGGTTTCAACCTTTTTGTGGAAGGCCTTTTGATCTACTCCGGGATTTTCATGCCGTCTTTTTCGAATGGTGTCCAGGTACTTTTTCGTTTCTGTAACGTTTGGGATGGAATGGTCTACTCGTTGATTTTCAAAAAAAGAGTCACTGAGGATGATCTTTTTGGCATAAGCGAATTCGTTGTGTATTCCAGCATTTTGATCTCCGCTTTTCAACCGAAAAAAGTAATCAGCCATCATCTTTAACCGATTTTTTAACAAATCCGTAGGAAGATCCCGAGCAATCATGATCAATTGTTCATATTCTTTTTCCGTTATATCACAGCGTTGAAAAAAATACGCCTTTAAACTGTCGTTGATCTCTTTTTTGCCTTCCGATTCATCACTATTAAACATCATGATTAATCAGACACTCTAACCCCTTGAGAGGGCCAAAGATCCCATGGGATCCCAAGGGTTCAAAACAATCGGCGGTTGTTCATATATTTTAAGTAATTTATCGCTCAAATATTTCTTGTGGATGGCCACCTCATAATTATATTCATCAAACCAAGTATCACTCATAATGAAGAATCCTTTCTTGCCGGGTTCTTCACCCCAACTGTTTTGTACCTTCCATTTTTGTGGTTTTCCATCAATCAAATGAACGCCTGTAAAAACCATGGCATGTGTTAAGACACTACCCCTATAATCCAGTCGATCGGCCTTAGTCAGTTCAAATTTAATATTCAGCAGTTTTTCATAGTCATACAACTTATTGTCCATGATTCCCAGTTCACGATTCATATATTTTCCCACATCACATCCAAACCAAACCGGTTCTCCGTGATTTAATTGCTCAATACTGAGTTTCTTTAATTCTGTAATAGGGAGATTTAAGTAGTGAATTTGCCTGGGACCCATAACGTTTCCAAGGTATTTCACTGTATATGTTTTTTCAAAAGGCTTATCTTTTGTTGGAGCATGAATGATACTGATGTAATCTTTCAAATCAACAGGTGAAAATTTCTTGTAAAAATCTATGGGATTAAGTTTTTCCTTTCGATGAAAAACGTCATTTTTATCCCTGTATTCAAAATCAATCTGTTTTGGAGGTTCCCCTAAAAAGGTGCATAAAAGAGAATAGATTTGGGTTAATATGTTTTCTTTTTCATGTCTGATAGTTTTCAAATCACTTTTTTTCTCAGCTAAATCACGTAGCTTTTTGGCTGCATTTCTAAGAAAATAGTCCAAAATGAAATTCATCTGTCTGGAATTTGAACTATGAAAGGATTCAGGCATGGCGTACTTGGGAACAATTCCGTATTTTTCCACCAAAGCCACAAACATATCCCATTGGCCACCATCGTTTGTGGGATGATCCAGCAACCAAGTAACCGTTCTGGAGTTTAAATCTTGATTTAAAGTATCGATAATGCTTTCCAAGAAAAAATTGGACTTTTCAAATTTATCCCAAAACATGACGTAGGCCTGTGATAACTCAAAATTTTTGTCTTTTAAATCAAGCTTTTTAGAAATCGCATATCGGATGGTATTAAGGGCAGCAAACATCCAGCATCTTCCGGTTTGTTTTTGGTGTGTAACTGTTCCTACATCAAACTCGTCGGAAAATTCATAATACATGTTGTTTACTGATTTATAGTTAAGGGCAGAATCGTTGATGCCGTTTTTAACTACAGCGTTTGTGATAATTCTTTTCCCGTCATCATCGTTATAACTCTTTGAGCATTTCTCAATAAAATCATTGTTGATTACTTTTTCCATAACACACCTTCTCCTCTTTATTGTATGTTTTTCATTTTTTTATACCAATTAAATCCGTGCCATTTCACTGAAGTCAAAATAATCAGAAGAATAATTCCACCGGAAATAATAAAAATTGAGATTAATAACCAAGATACTTGGTTTCTATTATAATCATATCGGGATTGATATCCACTGAAAAAAAGACTTTGATCTTCCTCCATCTTTACCTGGTAATACCATTTCCCGGTTAAAATAAAAATGCCGTCATCTTTTACTTCAAATTTTTCAATCCATTCAAACATTCTGTTTTCAGTGAAAATATCTCTTATCTGATCTTCTGTATATGTATTTAAAATTTTTTCGGGATCAGATGTTCTTAAAGCAAATAACAGACTAGTCAATAAGATCAAAATGATAAATATTGTTCCTCTCTTATTTTTTTGCATCATAATCACCCCTTATTTCTTTTTTCAATATATCGAGTAAAACAGGAAATTCAATGTCATTATTTTTCTTTTTGGCACGAAATGCAATGGCTTGATTGGTATAAACAAAATCGGTTGAAACATCTTTTAAGTGTTCCATGTTGAAATGTGAGAAAACCTGTTGAACGATTTCATCAATATCATCGGTTTCATCTTTGAGTTCTATTTCCATTAATCGTTTAACATCATAACTTAGATATGGATTCTCTAAAAACTTATCAAGAATAACTTCAGCTTTAAAAGGTGTATTTAAGATAGTTCTGCTTTTAATGATAAAAGGATACTGGTATAAGGTTTCCATTCGAATTGTTGATTCTTCTATCATTGCTTCGTTTTCTTTTCTATGTATCAAATCCCCATTTATACACTCCTTTTTTCCCATTATCCATTGTTGAGACCCATCTTTGCTTAAAATCATTCTGATCCTCTCACTCTTCATCGGATCCTTAGCACCATCAATATACCATTGAATTATACCAATGATAGAATAATTTGAATGTTTTTTAAGATTCGTTGCCACTTTTGCTGATAGTTGAAACTTTTTTTCTATTTCTTCAGCCATTACAAATCAGCTCCTGTTTTTCATTCAAAATGATTAAAACACTTTTCTTTTTTTTTGTCAATCAAACCAAAAAAAATGGGACTTTATAAACAGTCCCATTGTAAAGAAAATTTGGAATTTGAATGATCTATTTGATAGCACCTTGGGTAATACCCGAAATAAAATTCTTTGAGAAAAGAAAGAAGATGAGCATAATTGGAATGATCGACATCGAAAGAGCTGCAGCAATGAGATGCCACTGATTGGAAAATTCACCAAAGAAAACTGAAATAGCAAGCGGAACGGTTTCTTTGGAACGGCTCGAAAGGATGATTAACGGGAAGAAGAAGTCATTCCACACGTTGACAAAATTGACCAGTCCCACAACCACGAGAGCCGGTTTTGTCAAAGGCAGCGCAATCTTCCAATAAATGATCCAGGGTGTTGCCCCATCCATTCTTGCAGATTCTTCGATCTCGATTGGAATAGAATCCATAAATCCCTTGATAATAAAAGTGGCAAAGGCTGTACCCGTTGCAATATAGACCATGATCAGACCGATTCTTGTATCAATTAAATTTAATTGGTTCAATGTAACGTATATTGGGATAACCGCTAATCTGGCGGGTAGTGCCAATCCAGTGATGATGTAAACATAAATGAACCTTCTGAACTTAAATCTGTATCGGGATATCATAAACGCCAACATGGATGAAAATAGAAGAACACCACCAATAGACGTAATTGAAACGATTAAACTGTTCATATAAGCAGAACCCAATTGAGCTTTTTCCCATGCCTGTTTATAATTGTCCAAACTGAAACTTTCTGTAATAGCAAAAGGCTTTAAATAGATTTCTCTCATAGATTTGAAACTATTTAGAAATAACACACCAAATGGTGTGGCTACAACAAAAAAATAAACAATAAGGACGATGAACAAAGTTACTTTTGCAGTTTTATTCAGTCTAAGCATTATAATCCCCTACTTCTCTTGTCAAGTACATTGGCATAAACCATCGAAAGAGGTATAACCAAAATAAAGATGATGACAACAATGGCGGCACCAAGCCCATAATCTTGCCTGGAGCTTCCTAAACCTCCAAAGGCAGTTCTGTAAAAAACGGTCCCAAGAACATCTGTGCTTCTAAATGGACCAGCTTGAACGCCCGTTAAGGCATAAACTACATCAAAAATATTAAACGACCAGATAAAAATCAATATTGCAAGGGTTTGCATGGTTGGAACGGTTAACGGGAAAATGATTCTTGTGATGATTTTTCGATTTTTCGCCCCATCGATATAAGCAGCATCAAACAAGTCTTTTGGAATATTCAAAATGGCCGCCATAAATACCAAAATATAAAAACCGATATTTCTCCAAATATTGACCATCACCACAGTTGTTAATGCGGTTTCCTTTTGTCCAAGCCATGGTTGTGCAAGATTTCCCAAACCGATCAGCTCAAGAAAAGAATTAATTAATCCCCATTGGGGATTCAATAACATACTCCAAATAAAACCCACTAAAACCATAGAAATGACATTGGGAAGATATACAACGGTTTGAAAGAACCTTCGTCCCCATATCTTTGAAGTGAGAGCAACAGCTATGAAAAAAGCCAAACCAAGTTCAAATATCGAATTCATGATAAAGAAATAGATACTATGCCATAATGCATTGAAAAACTCTTCCGAAAAGTTTCCGAATAAGATATTTTTAAAATTCTCGAATCCAACAAAGGTTTTTTCACCAACACCCGCCCAGCTGAAAAAACTCAAGTTAAAACTGTACCCAATAGGGTAAACAACAAATAAAGTGTAAAATATCAGTGCCGGCAACACAAATAATAAAATATGACTGACCTTGGTTTTCATAGCGATTCTCCTCCCATAGTTTGAAAAAGCGGGTTTTAAAAAAACCCGCTTGAGTATTTAAAAGTTTATTTTTCCATTGACTCCAATCTTTCGATTAAGGGTTGATACCATTGTGAAAGTCCATCCTGACATTCTTGTGCCAGTTCTGTTGGAGTTATTTCATCTGAATACATAGCTTGCATACCAGGGCTTAAAATATCACTGTATAAAGATGGTTGACCGGTTACAAGTTCTGAACCTACCCAATATACATATGGAGATGCATAATTATTGGCCACTTCATTGGCTTCTCTAAGAATTGCTACATCGGGCATTTCTGCTCCTGTTACAGCAGGTATATTTTTCGTTACATTGGAGAAAATAGTTCCAAACTCAGGAGTTGCTGCGAATTCAAGCACTTTTAAAGCGGCTTCTTTATTATCCGCATTCTTTGATAGTCCAATAGCTCCGTCCATATAAACATAAGCATATGGTTGATTTCCCACAAAATCAGGAGGTACCATGAAATAGCCT
>JASUTC010000106.1 GCA_030445775.1 Thermotogaceae bacterium
TTCTGTTAGAATTATAATGAAGATGATAATAAAAGCATACAGGAGGTGCTTGTTATGTCCATGCGAGAACAATATATCAACGCAAAGCTTTCTTGGATCGCAAAAAATACAAAGGCAAGTATTATCAGGGAATTATTGAAATCTACTACGATACCTGGCATGATCTCGTTTGGTGGTGGAGTTCCAGATCCCAATACTTTTCCAAGACATGAGATGGCTCGAATTGCAAAGGAGGTCATCGAAAATGAATATAAGGTTTCCCTTCAATATGGTACAACTGAGGGAGATGAAATTTTAAAAAGTGAATATATCAAATTACTTGAAAAACATGATGGCATTACCGGCTTAACTTCTGAGAATGTAGTTATAACCACCGGTAGTCAACAGGCCTTGGATCTAATCGGACGTACTTTCTTGGATAAAGACAGTATCTGTGCCATCTGTTCCCCGGTTTATCTTGGTGCTGCAAGTGCATTTAAGGTAAGAGACCCGAAATTCATCACGGTTCCCATGGAAGAGGATGGACCGGATATGAATTTGTTGCAGAAAAAAATTGACGCCTTAACAGATGATGAACTCCAACGCTTGAAATTCATCTATATCGTCAGTAATTTTGACAATCCCACGGGTATTTCTCTTTCGTTGGAGAAGAGGAAACAACTTTTGGATTACGCTTATTCGAAAGACCTGATCATCATCGAAGACGACCCGTATGGTGCTTTGAGATTTGAAGGGGAAAAGATACCAACAATTTACAAACTGGCTCAGGATGATGAGAAATATGAAATTAATCCTGTTTTATTGTTGAATACTTTTAGTAAAGTATTGTCTCCTGGTTTGAGAATGGGCTTTACGATTGGTGATCCGCTGATGGTAAGACGATTGGTTATGGGAAAACAAGCAGCTGATCTTTGTTCTTCCAGTTTAACTCAAAGACTCACGGCCAGGTATTTGGAAAAATACGATCCCATTATTGGCATGAAGCCAACACTTGAATTGTATGCATCAAAAAGAGATACGATGATGAAGGCTTTTGATGATATTCTCACGCAAATAGAAGGGATCAGTTGGACTTATCCCCACGGTGGTCTTTTTACTTGGGCATGTCTGCCTAAGCAATACGATACAGGCGAAATGCTTGAGATCGCCAAAAAGAACAAGATTATTTACATTCCCGGAGAAGCATTTTCCGTTAATGAAGAATCACGTGAAGAAGTTAAAAACTGTATGAGAATTTCCTTCTGCCTGCCTTCGCATGACGAAATTATAGAAGGGACAAAACGACTGTTAAAAACCATAAACGAATATAGAGAAATGAAGGGTTGGTAATCAATGTTTAAGATTCTGTCCATCAACCCCGGTTCTACTTCCACAAAAATCGGCAAATTTCATGATGATGTGATGCTTGACAGTAAGACCATCATTCACGATGCATCTCAATTTGATCATATGCACAGCTCAATGGAACAACTGGAGATTCGAAAAAGAGATATCTTAAAATTTATAGAAGAACGCGGTGAATCCATTGAAGAGTTTGATGCCTTTGCGGCAAGAGGAGGAATATTACCTCCCCTTGAGAGTGGAACGTATATAGTTAACGACGCGATGGTGGATTTTCTTAAAAACAAAAGTCATATGGATATGGATCATCCATCAGATCTTGGAGCAGTAATAGCATATGATTTTGCAAAAAAGACAAATACGAAGGCGTATATTACAGATCCTATATCCACTGATGAATTTCATGAATTAGCTAGAATATCGGGTTTTGCGGACTTGAAAAGAAATAGCCTTGTCCACGCTTTGAACATGAAGGCGGTTGCCAGGATCATTGCCAGGGAAATTGAAAAGCCTTATGAGCAATGCAATTTTGTGATTGCCCATTTGGGTGGCGGGTTTTCCATTGGTGCACAGAGACAGGGGAAAATGATCGATGTAAATAATGCCAATGAAGAAGGACCCTTTAGTCCGGAAAGAAGTGGGGAATTACCCATGGGACAAGTTCTTAAGATGGCGTATTCGGGGGAGTACACCTCTAAAGAACTCAAAAATAAGTTTACAAGAAATTCCGGAATGAAGGCTTATTTGAACACGAACGACCTTCGTGAGGCCTATAAAAAGGCTGAGACCGATCCGAAAGCCATGGAAGTGATTCAAGCCATGGCCTATCAAATCGGTAAAGAAATCGGTGGGATGTGTGCCGTTCTGAAGGGAGATGTGGACAGTATTATCCTTACAGGAGGCTTGGCCCACAGTGTCGATTTCGTAGAGATGATAAAAGAATATATATCCAGTTATTCTCTGGTAACGGTTGTTCCTGGAGAAAATGAACTAGAAGCCCTTGCTACGGGATGTTTGAGGGTCCTGAGAGGCGAAGAGAATCCCAGGACCTTTTCTTTTCAGGAGGTGAATCATTCGTGATCAAAAAAATTTCACAAATAATCGAAAAAGCCAAAGGTTATACAAAGATCATAGCCGTTGCCGCTTCTGATGACGAAACAGTCTTAAATGCAGTAAAAATGGCAAAAGAGATTGGCATTGCCGATTTTTGTTTATGCGGTAATAAAGAACGAACTGAAATGATTTTAAAAGAGATCGGTGCTAACTGTTCGGATTTTAGATTATACGATTGTTCCGATCCAATAGATGCAGCTATGAAAGCCGCGAAGTTAGTCAAAGATGGTGAAGCGCATACTGTTATGAAGGGTGACATAAAAACTGGAAGTCTTCTAAAAGTCTTGCTTCGTGACGAATATGGTTTCAAGACGGGAAAAACCATGAGTTTGAATGCGGTCTTCGAAGTGCCCGATTTTGATCGATTGTTGATTCTCGCAGATCCCGGATTGGTGATCACCCCTACATTAGAACAAAAGGTTGACCTGATTAAAAATGCCATACAAGCAGCCAATGCGTTGGGTATAGAAATGCCCAAAGTTGGACTGTTGGGAGCTGTGGAAACGGTTAATTCAAAGATGCCTGCCACGATGGATGCGGCGATTATTTCCAAGATGGCTGACAGAAATCAATTAAAAGGTGCAGTGATTGATGGACCGTTTGCTTTGGACAATGTGGTTTCAATCGAGTCCGCTGAACACAAGGGGATAAAAAGTCCTGTTGCCGGTAAAGCGGATATAATGATTGCTCCTAATATTGAAGCGGGAAATATGTTATACAAAGCACTGGTGTTTCTTGCCAAAGCAAAGCTTGCCACTTCCATTTTAGGGGGCAGCGTACCGATCGTATTGACTTCCAGATCTGACAGCGATGAAACCAAACTCAATTCCATTGCCTTTAATGTTTTACTTTCGGAAGTGGTTAAATGAGGGGAAAAATTTTAGTCATTAACCCCGGTTCAACTTCAACAAAGCTGGCGATTTATGATGGAGAAAACGAGTATCTCACTAAAACATTAAGACATAGTGCTGAAGAACTGGCAGCATTTGCGAAGATCGTTGATCAATATGAATTTCGAGAAAAGATCATAAAAGATTTTCTAACTGAGTCTAAATTGCAAATTTCAGATTTTGCAGCTGTCATCGGTCGTGGAGGAATGGTCAGGCCGATTCCAAGTGGTATATATCAAGTAGATGAAACGATGTTGGAAGACTTGAGATCCGGAAAATTTGGGGAACATGCCTCAAGCTTGGGCGCAATTTTGGCTTATGAACTGACGAAAGGAACGGATATTCCAAAATTTATCGCCGATCCTGTTGTTGTTGATGAAATGTGTGAATTAGCAAGATATTCCGGGAATCCGGCCATGAAAAGAGTGTCTATTTTCCATGCCTTGAATCAAAAAGCGGTTGCCATGAAAGCTGCAAAGGAAATAGGCAAGCCCTACAATGAAATCAATCTTATCGTGGTTCATATGGGCGGAGGAATTTCAATTGGGGCACATAAAAAAGGTAAGGTCATCGATGTCAACAACGCCTTGGATGGAGATGGTCCGTATTCTCCTGAAAGAAGCGGAACACTACCTTTGTGTAGTTTTATCGATTTATGTTTCACTGGCAAATATACGATGGATGAGATGAAAAAGAATCTCAAGGGAAAAGGCGGACTGGTTTCGTATCTGGGGATCAACGATGCAGTTGAGATTCAAAAAAGAATACGCAATGGAGACAAGGAAGCTGAACTTTATTACAAAGGCATGATTTATCAAATCAGCAAATGGATTGGAAAGATGTCTGCTCCTTTAAAGGGAAAAATAGATGGGATTGTACTTACCGGTGGTTTGGCTTATGATAATGACCATGTGGTTAAATGGATTAGTGATCATGTGGGTTTTCTTGCGAGAATTTTTGTCTATCCCGGTGGAGATGAAGAAGAAGCTCTTGCATATGCTGCATTGGGCGCATTAAATGGGAAAAGACGTATTAAGTCATATGCTGAAGAAATTTTATAAGGTTTTTGGTGAAAGATATTGAACATTTTCAACTCCATTATAGAACAAAACAAGCTGATTATCTTTTTTGGAATGTTTGGATCTGGCAAGACTGAATTGGCAATCAATGCAGCGTTAAAAGTTAAAGAAAAATATGAGAAGGTTTCTCTTGCAGATATCGATACCATTAGTCCTTATTTTCGATCCAGGGATGTAAAAGAACAGTTACAAGAGAAAGGTATAGAAGTGATTACCCCTTCAGAGCGATTAATGAGGGCAGATTTACCCATCATCGTACCACAAGTGGGTGGCTATATTCAAAATCAAGCCTTTAAAAATATATTGGATGCTGGCGGAAATGACGATGGTGCAACGGTTTTAGGCTCGTTGAATAATTTTATCAGAAACGTCAGTTATGCAGGACTGTTAGTTATTAATAAACACAGACCATTTGCCGATGATCCTGAGAAGATAAAAAAACAGATCAAATCATTAACAGCAAAAGGCAGGATCAGAGCGGATTATTTGGTTAATAACACGAACCTGGCTGATGAGACGGATGCTCAAGTTGTCAAGAATGGAGAAGACTATATAACCGAGCTTTCTGAAAAAACTGGGATACCGGTTCTGTGTACGGTAGTTGAAAAGGGTATTGAAGTTGAAACGCAATATGAGAAATTTATTATAAAAAGGTTTATGAAACCCCATTTCTAAGTTTGATGGAAAAATTAAGAGGGAGGTTAGAAGATGCCCAGAAGAGCATATTTTGAGATTGACGAGGAAAGATGCAAAGGTTGCGGATTGTGTATCAACGTCTGTCCACAAAAGGTCATTTCCTTCTCGGAAGGGTTTAACATGAAGGGATACCATCCGGCCCAACCGGATGATCCGGAGGATAAATGTATAGGATGCGGTTTTTGCTATATGACCTGTCCGGACACATGCATCAAAGTTTACAAAATAACACAAGATTGAAAACTAATGAAAAAGAGCGAGGTGAAAGAATGGCTAATGATAAAATTATGATGAAAGGAACCGAGGCGATGGCTGAGGCTGCGATCAGAGCAGGTTGTAAATTGTATTTTGGTTACCCTATAACACCACAAAGTGAGCTTCCAGAGTATATGTCC
>JASUTC010000107.1 GCA_030445775.1 Thermotogaceae bacterium
AATCGCCCCTACACACAGTTTGGTTTACCTTACAATCGTGTAGGGGTCATTCACGAATGACCCCTTAAGTGATAGGAAAGACTGTCGGAAAGGCATATCTAAGAAATCTTGTTCTGAAAATACAGAAGTATACCATAAGGACGGGGTGAGGTGGACCCATACTTACTTAAGGGACAGTTCTTTCTGCTGAGAAAAATCTCTATAAAAACCATGAATTGGACATAAAAAAAGCCCAAGTGTAGAATATTCCACTAGGGCTTTTTCGAAGTATGATCACTTTCCGGATTTAAAAAAGAAAGGATTTTGTTGGATTTGACAAAATCCTTTTATTATTGTATATTATACACACAGTGTATGAACATAGAGGTGTGATATGGAATTATCAAGTTTTTCTTTTTTTTCTCTTTCTCCGAATTTTAGGGAGATGAATATACTCAGAATGATTTCTCAGGAACCGGACATTTCACAGGGTTCTTTAGCAAAGTCTACTGGGATTGTTCCCAGTATGGTGAACCGGTATATTTATCAATTAGAACAAGATGGTTTATTGTTGAAAGAAGGAGAGAATCGCAGGAATATGCGTTATTATTTAACGAAAAAGGGCAGATTTCGGCTTCAATTTTTGACGATAGCTTATTTAAATGAAGTTTCCAGTCTTTATACTCAGTCACATGATATCTTTCTTGAAGTTTTGACTGAGATAAGGAAGAACAATATTGAAAGGCTGTTTCTTTATGGTGCTGGGATTGTTGGTGGTATTGTTGCTGAAGTGCTGCAGTTTGAGGAGTTTGAAATATTGGGGTTTGTTGATGATTCTGTTTCAAAGCAGAATGAGCAATTTCACGGATTTTCTATTGTTTCTCCTGAATCAATAAGAAAAGTGGAATACGATGGTATCGTGATAGCTTCTTTCAGGCATTCCGAGAAGATGTTTAATAAAGCGATTAAAAGTGGTTTAAAAAATATCTTTTGTTTTGAAATCACCGAACAGGGAACCGTACGCTTAAAGAAAATGGGGGGGGACGCATGAACGTACCGTTGTTTGATTTAACCCGGCAGTATGAAGGATTAAGAGAAGAAATCCTGGAACAGATGGATCAAGTCATGAGCTCAGGCCAAGTCATCTTGGGGCCGAATGTAAAAGCACTTGAAGCAACCATAGCCAACTATTTAAATGTCAAACATGGTATTGGCGTAGCCAACGGCTCAGATGCCTTGTTCATCGCCTTAAAAGCCCTGGGCATTGGAGAAGGTGATGAAGTCATCACCACACCCTACTCCTTCTTTGCCACCGTCAGCTGCATCACACGACTTAGAGCAACACCTGTATTCGTGGATATTGATCGGGAGACCTTTAACCTGGATCTGAATCAGGTGGAAGCGATATTACAGGATAAGAACCATGAAGAAAAAGTCAAAGCCATGATCCCCGTTCATATCTTTGGACAAACGGTTGACTTGGAAAGACTGGAAAGAATAAAGAAAGACTATTCGGTTGCCATTTTGGAAGATTGTGCCCAATCCATCGGGTCAAACTGGCAATATACAGATGGCACATACAAATCATCCGGATCAGTTGGAGACGCTGCCACCTTTTCCTTCTTTCCCACCAAAAACCTGGGAGGCTATGGGGATGGCGGAATGATCGTAACGGATTCCGACACAATTGCCGAAAAGTGTTCTGTTTTGAGAAAACACGGCTCCAAGCAAAAATACTTCCATGAAACAGTCGGCATTAACTCCAGACTGGATGAACTACAAGCGGCGATATTGAATGTCAAATTCAAAAAATTAAAAAACTATATAGAACGAAGAATAGCCATAGCCAAGATGTATGCTGATCTTTTCAAAGAAAAAGGCCTTGAAGAAGTCATTGATTTCCCATCCGTCAAAGACGATCACACCCATGTGTATCATCAGTACGTGATCCGTTTAAACAAAGGCAATCGAGATGCATTGAGGAGACATTTAACCGAAAAAGGCATTGGTACCTCCATCTATTATCCCAAACCCTTACACCTTCAACCATGCTTTGAATATTTGGGGTATAAAGAAGGGGATTTACCGGTTGCTGAAAAAGCTTGTTTAGAGACGATGGCGTTGCCTATTTTTCCTGAACTTCTTGGCGAAGAAATATTTTATATTGCTAATTCTATACAAGTGTTTTTTGAACAATAAAATTACTCGATTTGGTAAAAACCTTTTATTGTTTCATTTGCGGGAGGGCACACGGGCCCTCCCCTACAAACACTTTTATAAAGAGAATTTTTTAGGAGTAATCGTATGACGATGGGACAAAACGTTGTTATTGAGGAGAATGTGACAATCGGACAAAATTGCAGTTTTGGACACAACGTGGTGATTCATTCGGGGACTGTTATTGGGGATGATGTGGTTGTTGCGGATAATACGGTTCTGGGGAAACAACCCTTTAAGTCAGCGGTCAGTGCAACCACTACGGATACAACATTGACCCCGCTGGTGATCGGCAATGGCGTGAAGATTGGGGCGGGGTGCGTGATTTACAGTGGCTGCAAACTTGGCGACAATTGCTTTCTTGGGGATATGGCTTCTGTGAGAGAGGATGTTTCTATAGGAGAGAAGACCGTTATAGGAAAGAGTGTAACCGTTGAAAATAAATGTACCATCGGAGCTTTTGTCAAGATAGAAACGGGGGCTTATATCACAGCCATTTCAACCATTGAAGATCATTGTTTTATTGCCCCTATGGTGACCTTTTCCAATGATAATTATTTGGGAAGAACGGAGGAAAGAAAAAAACACTTTAAAGGGCCCACACTAAAAAAAGCCGCACGCATCGGAGCTAATGCGACGATCTTACCGGGAAAGGTCCTTGGAGAAGATTGCCTGGTGGCAGCCGGAAGTGTTGTGACAAAAGATGTGGAACCGGGCGTGATAGTAGCGGGGGTACCGGCAAAATATTTTGGAAAAGTGAAAGAGGATCAGAGGAGGAAAGAATGTTAAAAGAAAAGATTTTAGACAAAACGGCAAAGATAGGGGTTCTTGGACTCGGTTATGTGGGGTTGCCTTTGGCTGTTGAGGTGGCGAAGGCGGGTTTTCATGTTATTGGATTTGATGTTCAGGCTGAGAAGGTGGCCAAGATCAACAGAGGTGAAAACTATATCAGCGATGTGGTGATTCATGATTTGGAGGAGATTGTTCAGAATAAGCACTTAAGTGCCTCCAATGATTTTGATCGTTTGGGCGAATGTGATGTGGTGGCGATTTGTGTGCCCACCCCCTTGGATAAGTACAAGCATCCGGATCTCCGATATGTTGAGACTTCTACAAAGGAGGTTTCAAAGAGGCTTCATAAGGATATGCTGGTTGTATTAGAATCCACAACATATCCCGGTACAACTGAAGAGGTTATGATGCCCATTTTGGAGGAGTCCGGTTTGAAATGTGGATCTGATTTCTATCTTGCTTTCAGTCCCGAACGTGTCGACCCGGGAAATCCTACTTTTAAAACCAAAAACACCCCAAAGGTTGTAGGAGCCGTTGGAGAAGATTCTCTCGAGATTGCAAAGACACTTTATGAAGCCTTTTTGGATGCAAAGGTCTTTGTGGTGTCTTCTCCCAAAGAGGCGGAGATGTCAAAGATTTTGGAGAATACCTTTAGAATCGTCAACATCGGTTTGATCAACGAGATGCTCATTGTCACGAATAAAATGGGGATTAACCTGTGGGAAGTCATTGATGCAGCTTCAACTAAACCATTCGGTTTTATGCCATTTTATCCGGGGCCGGGAGTTGGGGGCCATTGTATTCCCATCGATCCATTTTATTTAACCCATATTGCAAGACGTTATGATTATCATACGCGAATCATTGAATTAGCCGGGGAGATTAACGATGCGATGCCTGAATATGTTGTAGAAAGATTAATGAAAGAGTTGAATAAGAAAAAGAAGTGTTTGAATGGGGCAAAAATTGTTCTTTTAGGCATTGCCTACAAAAATGATATTGACGATATGCGAGAATCCCCTGCTTTAAAAGTGTTGGAACACTTGGAAAAAGCAGGAGCTGTTGTTGAGGTAGTTGATCCATATGTTCCTGAATTTGAATGGGACGGAGAGCAAAAGAAAACCGTAGCACTCACCAAAGAATTGATTCAAAATGCAGATGCCGTCGTCATTACAACGGGACATAAAAAGAATGTAGATTATAAGATGGTTTGTGAGAATGGAGAGATCGTCTTTGATACAAAGAATTCGTTGAAGGATTTGGATGTGGATAGAGAAAATATCATTCTTCTTTGATGTAGGGTAGGCTGAGGTGGAAAATGCAAAAATTAAAAGCTGCTTTAATAGGATGCGGAAGAATAGGGACGAAAAAACATATAGAGGCCTATGCGAATAATAAAGAGGATGTTGAGTTGGTTTATTGTTGTGATTTGAACATTGAGAAAGCTGAAAATGCCGCTGAAAAATATTCTGAACGGTCTGGAGTGAAAACTCATGCTGTTAAAGGGTATGATTCGATTTTAGACAAAGACATTGATTTTGTTTCGATTGCCACAGAATCTGGCTATCATTACCAGATCACGGTAGATTTTTTGAATGCCGGCAAGCATGTCCTGGTGGAAAAACCCATGGCTTTGGATACGGATCATTTGGAACATATGGTGACTCTTTCCAGGGAGAAGGGGTTGAAATTGGGGATATGTTTGCAGAACCGTTTTAACAAACCCATTCAGGCCTTAAAGCAGAAGATCGATGAGGGTGCTTTCGGGAGGGTTTTTAACGCAACCGCGCGTATTCTTTGGAATAGAAATGAGGCTTATTATAGGCAAGATAATTGGCGAGGAACTTGGGAACTCGATGGTGGGACGTTGATGAACCAATGTGCCCACAACATTGATTTGTTACAGTGGGTTCTTGGAGGAGACCTGGAGTCCGTTTACGGTGTAATCCGTAATTTCAATCACCCTTACATCGAAACGGAAGATTTTGGAGTGGGGATTTTGAAGTTTAAAAACGGGACGGTTGGACTTTTGGAAGGGACTGCCAATACGTATCCCAAGAATCTTGAAGAAACGATTTCTGTTTTTGGTGAAAAGGGAACCGTTGTCATTGGGGGGCTTGCAGTCAATAAAATCTTAACCTGGCGGTTCGAAGGAGAGGATACGCATCCTTTGATGTTGGAAAAAGATCCGGATACGGTTTATGGAAATGGCCATACCACTTTGTTTAAGGATTTTACGGATGCCATTCTTGAAGACCGAGACCCGTATGTAACCGGTGAGCAGGGGAGGATTGAGGATGAGATTGTTTTAGCGATTTATAAGTCTACGGTTGAAAAACGGGAGGTTAAATTCCCTGTTTCCAATGTTCGAAGTACCGATTTTAATTATTTTGTTTTGAGGGATATGTTGAAGGATTAGGGGTTGATTTGGTGAAGGTTTTATCTATTGTTGGTGCAAGACCGCAATTTGTTAA
>JASUTC010000108.1 GCA_030445775.1 Thermotogaceae bacterium
ATGATGGTTTCCGATAAAGGTTTAATCGAAAATTTTAATAAGGCATATTTTTACTTTTATTGGCAAGTGCCCTCTTGGAGGAACTTGTCGGTCTTGACGTAGAAGTAAAAAAACCACAGGTAGATCCTAAGAGGGCATCCGAAAAAGGGTGCCCTCTTTTTTTTGTTGTTTTTTTTATTTTTTCTTATTTTATTAAATCCGGAGGTAATGAAGATGAAAAAGCTACTTGCAATTCTCGTTTTAACGGCACTACTTTTAACAGTTGGTCTGTCTATGTACAGAGTGGGTATGACGGCTATCGTAGAGCATCCGGCTCTTGAAGCGATTCGACAGGGGGTTTTGGATAAGCTTCAAGAAAAGGGGATGAAATTGGGAGAAGACTTTGAAGAACTCTATCAAACAGCTCAAGGTGATATGAACACCGCAGTTTCCATCGCCAAACAGTATTCAAACAGTGACTTGGATGTTGTTGTGGGAATATCCACACCTTCCGCCCAGGCATGTGCAAATGCCATAAAGGATATTCCCGTGGTTTTTTCCGCTGTAACAGATCCGGTAGGAGCTTCTTTGATCGAAAGATTGGGGAAAAACAATGGGAATGTTTGTGGCATCAGTGATATGACCCCCGTACGTACCCAGATCAGACTGATGAAACTGGTCATGCCGGAAGCTCAAACCGTTGGGATTGTCTATAACTCAAGCGAAGCCAACTCCGTATCCATTCTGAATTCTGCCAAAGAAACGTGCGATGAATTGGGTATGGAACTGGTGGAAATTATAGGCAGTAACACCTCAGAAATGATTAACGCGTTAAATGCCGTTGTTTCCAGCGTGGACTTTATTTACATCGGAACGGATAACACGGCCGCTAACAGTATTGCGGCAATAGCAAAAAGTGCGAAGACCGCTAAAGTCCCGATTATGGCAGGAGATATTGATATTGCCAGAGGCGGTGGGGTCATCGGTTTTGGTTTTGACTATTACAACGCGGGTTTGGAAACAGGAGAGATCGTTTATCAACTTTTAACCGGTGTGCCGGTATCCGAAATTGAATCCAGGTTAATCAGCGCTGATTCACTGATTCTCTATGTTGATTTGGATCTGGCGGAAGAGATCGGACTTGAAGTCCCTGAAAATGTAGTTTCAAGGGCAAATGTTGTGGTTAAAAACGGTGTAGAGGAAGAGATGGACTAATGATAGCAATCATCGAACAGGGAATTATTATCGGCATTACCGGCATCGGTGTGTTTTTGACTTTTAGAATATTGGACATGCCCGATTTAACCGTTGAAGGCTCTTTCGGCCTTGGCGGTGCCGTAACGGTAGGCCTGATCGTTCTCGGTTTGAACCCGATTATGGCCCTCTTAATCGCGATGATATTGGGAGGGCTGGCGGGCCTTATAACCGGTTTGATATTCAGAAAATTGAACGTTCACGTGTTATTGGCAGGAATTTTGGTGATGACCATGCTTTATTCCGTAAACATTCGAGTCATGCAAGGCCCCAATTTACCCATCCCCATTACCAGAACGGAAAACAAGTTAACCAATTATGAGGATATTAGTGGAGAGGATCCCCTTGCGGATTTGTTCGGAGACCTGGAACAAGAAGAAACTCAGAAGGTAGCAGTAGAAGAATCTCAGGCGCCGACAACTCAAAAATCAGCGATTATGAATATCTTTGACAACCTCAGAGATGGGTCGGATTTGTTTACGATACTATCGATTGCCGGTGTCATTATCCTGATTTTATTTGTGTTTCTTAAAACAGATTTGGGAACGGTGTTGAGAGGTTTCGGAAGTAATCCGGAAGGTGTGGAGGCATTTGGGATGTCAAGGGATTTTATCAGTATCTTTGGATTATCCCTGGCAAATGTATTAGTAGCCTTGTCCGGAGGCATGTTTGCCATGTACAGTGGGTTTGCAGACGTAACCATGGGACAGGGAATGATCACCACCGGATTGGCTATGGTGATGGTGGGAGAGATCATTTTCGGAAGATTCAAACCCCTTTTTGGATTAATCGCGCCTATTATAGGAGGGGTTGTTTATCAATCCATACTCGCTTTGGTCATGCGGTATGGCTATAAAATCGGATTCAGGGCTAGCGATATGAAACTGTTGACGGCATTGTTTATTATCAGTGTTATCGGTTTCAGTATGATCCAGAATCCAAAGAAGAAAAAACAGTTGAAGGGTAAGGTGAAATCATTATGCTCAAGCTCGAAAATATAACCGTTATTTATAATCAAGGACAGGAGAACGAAAACATGGCACTGAAAGATGTGAGTTTAGAGGCCAACAAAAGCGATTTTGTGGTGATAGTGGGGTCTAACGGTGCAGGGAAAACCACATTGTTGAATGTGATTCTCGGAAAGCTGAAACCTACCGGTGGGCAATATTATCTCAAAGACAAACCGATCAAAAAGCCCTCTATTTCAAAAATGGCTCATCTTATTGGAAGGGTTTATCAGAATCCCGATTCCGGTGTATTCTCAAACCTGACGATCAGAGAAAACCTGAAAATTGCCTCAAAGAAAGGCAATCGGGGACTGACCTTTAGCCAAATCGATCCCAAGGCGTTGGAATTATTGAGACATTTGAAGATGGGTTTGGAGAATCGATTGGATACGATAGTTGGAGAACTCTCGGGTGGACAAAAACAGGCATTGGCGATGGTCATGGCCGTTATCACCAATCCCGAAGTACTTCTGCTCGACGAGCACACCGCTTCATTGGACCCGAAAAGCGCCCGACGGGTGATGGAATTAACCAAGATGATTAACGAAGAGTTAGATGTCACGGTGATGATGATCACCCACAACATGGATTTTGCGGAAAGCTATGGTAACCGAAAAGTTGAAATAAAAGAGGGAGTGCTGAAAGAGATTCCCGAACGGCAAACAACGGCAGTTTACGCCATGTAGTAAGAGAAACCTCCTTTTTTGGACGCCTCTTTGGGTGCACAATTTTGAGGCAAAGAGGCGTTTTTATTCCTTTCGATACACCAGTGTATCCAACGTGTACAACAACGATTTAAAATACATGCCCACTGAATAATGCAAGAGAAAGTAAAAATCATAGCCGGTTTTGATACGGTATTCATCCAACGTATCCGAACGCTTGTACATGGTTTGTGCCCAACCTGTTATTCCGGGCTTCACCAGCAATCGTTTGGTGTAATTGGGTATTTTTTCCTTGCAAAGTTCATGGAAATAAGGCATTTCCGGGCGTGGACCCACCAAAGACATATCCCCTTTGATACAGTTGATCAACTGAGGCAATTCATCCAGTCGCAATGAACGCAGAAACCTTCCGATGCCGGTGCTTCTTTCCAAATGGTCTTGCTCAATATCACTTACCTTTGCCTCACCTTGCTTAAGTGTGCGAAATTTATAAAGGGTAAAGGGCTTTTCGTTCTGTCCAATTCTGATTTGTTTGTAGATGATCGGTTTTCCTTGAAAAATAAGCAATACCAGTGAGAAAACCAAAAAAAAGGGAGATAATATCACAAGAAATAACAAAGAAAGGATTATATCCACTACGCGAGTAAAAAAAACAGAACCTTTTTTGACATTTATGGCCTCTTCAAAAATCTTGGTATTCATACTGTCATATAATTCTTGAGGGATATTGGATAACGGGGCACTGAGTTGTTGATAATATGAAGTGTTCTTTTTGATGGTATCTTTTTTCTCAATAATCAAGTATTCATTCATCTCAAGGACTTCTAACAGTTTGTTTGGTGTATCGGGAGAAGCATAAATAATCTCTTTGTTCCTTTGACTCCAAAAACGATAAAAAAATGGGTTAAATAAGTTGGAAAAGATAAGAAAATAAAGGACATATCCCCAAATGTTCATATGCAGGTGGTTATGCAGAAATAAAGCCAATCCTGAATACAAAAAATGACTTAAAAACAGTGAGATTGACAACGAAGTCATGGTCCAACGGGGAGAAGCGATTCTTACTGCATCATATCCTCTGAGAGAAATAAAGAAAAACAACAAAGTAATGGAATAAAGTAAGAAAGTTTTGGAACTCACTTGAGGTTGGGTATATTCAATTAAGAAAAACATAAAGAATAAAAAGGACAAATCGATTAAAAAAATCGAAAAACGTAACTTTTTCTGCATATAGATTCCCCACATTTAAATTCCCTTCTTCAAAGATTCATGAAGAAGGGAATACACATGACTTTCATGCTTTTTTATACAAGATTATTTAGAAGTTTTTGTCGCTGTCCAAGTTCCTTGATACCATTGTGTTGGAGTAGCTGTTGTATCGGAAGCGTAAAGTTGAGTCCCCTTAATCAGAGTATTCGCTTCGTTGACAGTGCCATCAAATTTTACCGCCTCAGTAGCACTGATTTTAATGGTGTTTATGGTGATATTTCTTTGGTTGTCAACACTACCTGTGAAAACAACCGTAGTCGGATTTGGTGAGACTTGAGTCAGTGTTCCATTGAGTGTTGTAAAATTGGATCGTTTATCAAATGCAATGGTACCGGTAGCTTCTACTGTACTATCAAGTGTTACAGCATATTCCCAAGTTGTTTCACCCAGCCTTGCCAATAAACCCACTGAGAAATAACATCCGGAAAAGACTACTGCAATAATCAGAAGTGACAATACAACGGCTGTACTTTTTCGCATCAAAAATCAGAGCTCCTTTTCTGCGTGCCAGCTTTTGTCTTCGTCGATTCCCACCAGCTTGTTTTCCTCAACGGCTCCCTTTAGTTCATAAAGAAATTCTTCCCCTTCGAATAACTTTAAGACGACCGTGCCGTCCTTTAAATAACTGCCTTTAACATTATAGACCCCTTCATCCACTTCAAGTGTTCCTGCCAGGTCCTTGCCGTCCTGTTCAAGATACAGATGTCCGTTAACATCCGCATCCCTGCTATTAGAGAGAAAACCAAAGTCAGCAAAAAAGCCCCAGCCTCCGTATAACCAAGGGATTCCTGCGGTAACCGAACAACTGGCTGTAATGATGACCAGAAGAACCAACATTGAAAAAATGCCTTTTTTCATTTTCCCCACCTCCATTATTCTTATTCTATTTTATCACACTTTTGTTCAATCAATTAGCAGCGTGATCTTAGTTTGATGATGGTTTTTTCCTTCCAAATAAAAAACTCAAAAGAACACCGATGAGTGTTCCGATAACCACACCGGTAATTTCTCTGTAGAGAATAGTGAAAATGGGAGTATGAACATGTTGAAAGGAATTAACCACAGAACACAGGCCAACAACCCCAAGAACAGGGATAAGAAAACTATATCTGCCAAATTGTTTATGTTTGCCGAAGATATACAACCACAGGGCGGGAATACCAAACACTTCTTTAAATCTTGGCCTGATTCCAAGAAGAACCTCCAACTGGTCACGGAATTGTCTTTCTGCCGTTAAAACGAAACCACTGTTACC
>JASUTC010000109.1 GCA_030445775.1 Thermotogaceae bacterium
CTGTCCCCCTCCCCAAAATGTCCCATTAAGCAGATAAAGGTGGGAACAGATGAAAAATTTAGTGCTTTACGCATCACGAAAAGGAAATACTAAAGAAATTGCCGAAACGATTGCAACAGAATTACACAGTGAGGCAATTGACCTGAAAAAAGTGGATATTGAAAGGATCAATCTGGGAGATGTGGACAACATCTTTTTAGGCAGTGGCATTTACGCGGGATTTTTGAATGGAAAAGTCAAGAAATTTCTCAAAAGTGACAACCTGAAAGAAGCTGCCGGAAAGAGTGAGAAAAACATCATCTTTTTCGTCACCTGGGCGGGAAATCCCGGAAGCGTTGAACATGCCATTGAAAAAAGTTACGATTACATGCCCGAAGAAGGTATTAACATCTACACCGACCATTTTCGGGCTTACGGAGCCGTGTTTGGCATGTTTAAAAAAGGACATCCCACAGCTGAAGAAAAACAGCAAGCAAGCGAATGGGTTCGTGAAGTACTGGAAAAAATCGAACATCCCGAAGAGGAAATGTCTCAAGGTTAAGGAAAATCCAAACATGCTGCCCTTTATCCCCAAAAAAATCGGCAAACATTGGGGCTAGGTCCCTGGAACGAAAGACCGGAGTTACGACATTGATATCATTGCCTATGATGAAAAAAGCATCCTGTTTTGTGAATGCAAATGGCGAGAGACAAAAAGTCTCACTGGAAGATTATCACTCACCGGTGAAACGAAACGGGTATCTCTCTTACGGTGACATAACACTCTATTACTGCGTATTTTCAAAATCGGGGTTTGAAGAGAACCTTGAAAATCTTAAAAATGATCAGTTGTTGCTTTTTTCTAATGAAATTGATTAAAGAGAGGTGTTTTTTACATAAGATGACATAATCAAACGAACAATGTTTATTTTCACTAAAATATTTTCCCATAAAGAGCAGAATACAGTTCTTGATCTAGAACTTCTAGTGCAATAAGCATCTTTTCAGCTTTTATAGGGTCATTTTTTTTATCATAATAGAGCTTGCCTAAAAGATAATAAGTATTAGCATACTCGGGATAAAATTTGATGGTTTTTAAAAAGGCTTTAATAGCCTCATTATACATTCCACGTTTTGAGAAGGCCACTCCCTGATTATAATAAATCATTCCAATAGAAGTTAATGATGAGGAATCTTTGGGATCAATTTCAATAACTTTTAAATAAGCATCAATAGCGTCTTCGTACATTTCAATCATGGCATAGGACTGTCCAAGTTCATAATAAGCGTTTGAAAATTGAGGATCGGCTTGAATGGCAGATAAGTAAGCGTTGATTGCCTTATAATATAATTTGACCGCATAATAGGTTTTACCTAACCCGTAATAAGCGAGAGAATTTTCAGGATCAGCCTCTATTGCTTTAGTAAAGTAATCAATAGCATTATCATACATTTTTTGATTAAGATAGGATAGTCCGTTTTCATAAAAAGTCGTTGTTTTTTCCGGTTCAGATCCATCTACCTTCTGAGTTTCAATAATTTGGGGTGCGGGAGCTTCGTGTTTTTTTGTTATGGGAGCCACTTCGTTAGTATCAAGATAAAAATATTGTTCGGCAATCAGAGTATTTAATTCTAAAGCTTTTAAGTAAAGGCTTGTAGCAGCCTCTTCTTTATTTTTAGCGTGAGCAATAAATCCGGCCTTGTAGAATTCTTCGGCCTTACTGGGCTTTAAATCATTAATTAAAACATCATCAAAATGATAAGGTAGATTTTTATACTTAGAATCAAGTTCAATTGTTTGTATATAGTATTCAACAGCTTCATAATACTTTTCCAGAAAAGTAAATGTTATTCCAAGGTTATAATATGGCTTTGTATAACGGGGATATAAATCAATGGCATTCTTGAATAAATTAATAGCTATATCATACTGGCCAACACCACCATAAAAACAGCCTATAGCATTTAATAAAAAAGCATTATCTGAGTCACTATTAAGCAATTTGCTGAAAGCTTTAAAAGCCTCGTCATAAAACGCTTCTTCATAAAAAACAATAGCTTGTTTAAAAACTTCCTCAAATTCTTCAGTTTGAAGTGCAATATTGGTATCAAACTGAACATAGTCAAGATAGTCTTTACTAATAACGTAATTAGCGAAAAATCTTAAGCATAAAAAGAGTAAAAAAATCATAGATAATTTATATCTCATCTCAAAAAACCTCCAAGCATGCTATAAGCTCTACTAAATATGTTTCTACATTTTCTTCAAAAGCAAGATTGCCATAATTGTGTTTTTATGAATTCATTTTCTGATGGCTCTATTTATAGTTTACCAGAAAACCAATCGCTAAACAAAACTAACAATTTTTAAGGAAGTATCCGTTCTCAATTGCATTGTGGCATCCTGAATCAGGATTACCAACGAATGCTTTAAATGATGTTGTTTCACAACACGAAGAGCTTCGTGGGCAAAGGATTAACAAATCTGCCTTTGATGTTCCGAATTTTTTTTAAAGCGTCTTTTGAAAGTCTATCAATATCCCGCCATGAAAGAAAACCAGCAATTAGATTGATTGCTTCCATAACTTTGATTAAATCATCCACAAAGCAAAAGGGATATATGAAGTGGACCCATAAGGGTGGACAAAGTAGGGACGGATGAAACTCCGTTTTTTAAACCAGCAAACGGATCTTCTTCAAATGTGAAATCGAGTACTGTAAATGTCAAATATTTTCGGAAAAAAATGATAAATAAAATTACCTAAATTTCACCCTCTTTTTTCTAAGACTCAGAGAAGATTTGGCTAAGGAATAAAGTTGATGTATAATATACGTATAATACAGTTTATATGTAAGGTGGTGAAACTAATGGCTCATAATCAGGAGGAAACAAAAATCCGGAAAAATATTACCATCACCCCGTCTTTATGGGAAATCCTCCGTACAATTGGAAAAGTTCAGGGAAAAAGCGCCAGCTCCCTGATAGAAGAGTCCATAAAAGCGTATCTGAAAAAGGAAAACATCAATATGGCTTATATGAAAATGATGGCCGCCTCCTATCTGGATAAAGATGAAAACGCTGAAATATCGCAAGCGTTGGATCAGTTGACCGAAGAAGACCTGGATGAGGGTGAGGAACTTGACGTATAAAGTCATACTGACCAAAGGTGCTCAAAAGGACTATCATCATTTGGAGGTGAAGATACAAGAACAGATCAGCGACAGTTTGAAGCAATTAAAGGCGTTTCTGTCAGGTGATTTGGAAAAGATGCCTGATATTAAGAGGCTGAAGGGTAAATACAACGGCTTATATCGTTTGAGATGCGGGCAATACCGAATCATTTATGATGCAAAGAACAAAATTCGGGTCATCCATATCATCAAAATCATACATCGCCAATCTGTTTATTTGTTCAGCCAGCTTTTCAGAGGTTTTCTCACTTATCTCATCTTCTTTATAGCCGGCCGAATCTGCCCTGAGATGAATAAAGTGTCTTTCTGAAAGACCGAGTAGAACAACCCTGGCAATCTCCAGTTCAGCTTCTCTACTGAAATAGCTTTTTTGAGAAATTTCCCTTCAAAAAAGTCTCAGTAATAATAAAGCTTCCCATCTTCAACTGAAACATCCAAAATCTTTTCATCCAGCATATAATTCAAAAGGGCACTCACCGAACACAGATTCACAAGATAGCCCTTATAATCACATTCCATATCATGCAACAACAGAATATTCTGAAGGATATCCTCCCTCGAGACGGGTTGATTACAAATTTCCTTTATCTCATCTACCATGGTGTAAATGCTCTGAATATTCAATTCAACCAAATCAGAAAGGTCAGACTTCAGCACAATTTCTGGAGCATGGCTGATCACAAAATAATCCGCATCTATCAATTTTATCTTTTCAAGACTCCTTAAACGATCATCGACTTTCAACAAATAAGTCAGGGCATGTTTCTCAAGTGTGTGAGTTGAAAAAAGAGCATCTCCCATAAAGGCAACACGATCTGGTGTGATGATAATCAAATCACCTTCGCTGTGCCCGGGGGTTTTGATAAAAGAAAATTTCATATCGTTTATCTTCTCAATCCCTTCATCAACAGTGAAATTAACGACATCCGCCTTTCTCACTTTCAATTTCCTTGAGGGATATGCCGCATTGGAGATATAATACAGATAAGCGGGATTCTCAATAAAAATCTTTTCCTCTTGTGAACTGAACACCTCAATACCGGGATACTTCTCCTTGAACCAGACATTACCGCCACAATGATCCACATGGCAATGTGTGTTGAAAATATATTTCGGATGAAGACCATTTTCTGTTATCAACGTATCGACAGAATGAGCTACTGATCGGCCGAAACCTGAATCAATCAGTAGACAGTTCTTATTCTTAAACGCATAAACACCAATATTTGTGGCGCCTTCAATGTAATAAGTATTTCTGTTTATTTTTTTATAAGCCATTTCAACCTCACTAAAATTGTCATTATGTAAAACATAAAATAATATCATGATTCCACTGCAAAAACCATTTTTTCGATTGATTTCCCAAAAAATCGTTTCGGGAATTGTTCTGCAGGAGCCCACGCGATGGCTCCCCTACACCTTTATTTAAGGGGTTTTCATGCCTTTGTAGGGGAAGAGGGCGGCTTGTTGACTACGTCGAAAAGCTTTTGCCCTCCCGCAAGTGAGATGATGCTTGATTTTCCAATTATGTCTTCGAAAATGGCCTTTTTGCAGTAGAACCATGCTATAATTAAATTAGAGGTGATTTATATGATAAAGGTTACCGCTTCTGATTTTAAAAAGAATTTAGATAAATATCTATCAGAACTTGTTAAAGAAGAAATTATAATTATTCGAGACGGCGTTTCTGTTGCCAAAGTAATACTTCCAGAAAAAGAGAGTATTGTTTCAAAACTGAGAGGTATTATTCCAGACGATGGCTATTCAGTTGAAGATGCCAGAAAAGAAAGATTAGCTAAACAATGAAATTGCTAATTGACAATAATGTCATTATTGATGTTTTTCAAGACAGAAAACCTTTTTCTGAATACTCAACAAAAATTCTTAAATTAATTGAATTAGGGGATTTTGAAGGATATATAACCGCTAATTCAGTTACGGATATTTTTTACGTTTTAAAACGTTCTATTAATGATTACAAAAAAGTTTACAACTACATAAGACTCTTGCTGGAAATATTGACTATCATCGACGTTAATTCGGGTGATATCTTTCGAGCTTTGGATGCAGAAAGCAATGATTTTGAAGATGAACTGATCGCTGTTTGTGCTTATAAAGCAAATGTTGATTTTATCATTTCCAGAAATAGTAAGGATTTTAAAAAATCAAAAATCCAAGCGATTGAACCTAAAGTCTTTCTCGAAAATCAATTTTAAAAAATCATTTTTGCAATCACCTCCGTCCCTATGGATT
>JASUTC010000020.1 GCA_030445775.1 Thermotogaceae bacterium
TTCTTACTGGTTAGAAATTTCGGATTCAGTGGTCATTTTTAGCGGACTCGCTGGTTAATTTCTTCGGACTCGCTGGTCATTTCGGTCCGGAATATTCAATTTTTTCTTGTTGTCTCGAAAGTTGGGCTAAAATAAATCCCAAACCCCATTATATTACGTTTTATAAAAATTGCAAACAAGATCAAGTGCACGATAATTGAAGGATTTGTAAGTAAACAGTCAATAATCAAGAATAAAGTAATATATTTGCTTCTTAGGGTAGAAATTCAAGCTTGAAATTATTGATTTTTAATGCTAACCTATAGTTAGTTTCAGAAACTAACAAACAGAAAGGAGACTTATGAATCTATTTACAGACCCCCTTGGAATGAAGCCAACAATATTAAAAAAGATCAATATGTCCTCAATTATAAGGATTTTAATGAAATACCAACCCATATCCAGAACGGAGATTGCAAAGAAATCCGGTATCAGTAAACCCACTGTCAGCAAGCTGGTGAATCTGTTGATGGAGGAGGATTATCTGATTGATGCCGGGAAAAAGGAATCCGTGCAAGGAAAACGCCAGAGTTTGTTGTCTTTGAATCCCAATAAAGCCAGAACGATAGTCGTTGATATTGGCTTGAGAAAGACCACACTTTCGGTTGTCAATTTTGCCTTTGAGATATTGGTGATGAAAACATTTAAAACCATCAAAGATTTACATACGTTTATCAAACAGTTAAGTACTGAAATTGATCAACTGATGAAGGCGACAAAAACAGATCCGGAAAAAATCGTGATATCGGTTCCGGGTACGGTTGATTCCAATCTTCGCAAGGTTTACGATGTGCCGCTTTTAGGTTGGAAGAACGTTTTACTGTCTGATTTGATCGAATTGGAACTGGATCCATACGATATTGAAGCGGAAGTCTTAATCGAAAATGACGCAAATCTTGGAATGACTTCTGAAGTGATGTTGAATAAGGCAATTGAGACACGAAATAAGAACATTGTTTTTATTTTGGTTAAAGAAGGTATAGGGTTAGGCTTTTTTATCAATAACGGTTTTTATTTTGGAAGAAGCCATTCAGCCGGCGAATTCGGGCATATGATGATTGATAAAAGTTCAAAGGGGAAAAAGTATTGGTTAGATCTTGCCGGTTCTGAAGAAATGGAAAAATTTGTTGGAAAAGGAAAGGTTGAGGAGTATGTTGAGATTCTTGCCATTGGGTTTATTAATGTGATCAATGGATTAGATCCGGATATATGCGTTTTCAGTGGAGAATGTTGTAGATATTGGGATGATATTTATCCTATTTTAAGAGAAAAGACAAACAAACAATCAAAAGTGGAAAATCCCGAACAATTGGAGATCACTTGCTCGGCTTTTAAAAATATTGAGTCTCCGTTGTTGGGTGGAGCAATTATAGGCTTTAAGGACTATATAGAATTAAGCAGTCTAATCGACTAAGGTTTTTCTTCAAAAAACCGACAAAACTAATGGAGGTGTATGCAATGAAAAAGAGTGTTATTTTGTTGTTGATTTGTTCAATGTTGATGTTATCGTTTACAGCTTTTTCAGCAAAAGAAAACGAGCTGTTGGTGTATCACTGGTGGACTGCAGGAGGAGAAAAAGTTGCCATTGATGCTTTGTTTGAAGCATTTTTAGAAAAATATCCGGAATACCGTATCGTTGAAAATCCCGTTGGCGGCGGTGGTGGCGGTCTTATGCGTTCTCAGATCAAGACAATGATCATGGCCGGAAATCCCCCGGACACATTCCAAATTACGTATGGAACCGGTATGATTGAATCCTTTACCAGCGTTCTTCAGCCAATTGACAATTTGATGAAAGATTTCAACGTTCCCCAAGATGTAATGGATTGGGGAAGAGTAGATGGCAAAATGTACGGGGTTCCTTTGAACATTATGCAAAGTAATTGTTTGTGGTACAACAAAGAAATTATTGAGGAAGTAGGCATTCAAATGCCCATTCATTCTATCGGGGAATTCTATGTGGCGTGTGAAAAGATAAAAAATGCCGGATATACACCGTTGGCCGTAGGATCGGGTATGGGACAAGGTTATTGGATTGGAACATTATACGAAGCCATTGTTTCAGCTCTTCCCAATGGGGGTGAAGTATTAAACGCTTACTATGCAGGAGAAGTGATTCCTTCTGAAAATGAGACTTTAGTAGAGGCCTTAAAAACTTTGGCAAATATCTACAATAACGGGTACATCAATTCCGATTTTTCGGCTTTGACTTGGGATCAAGCAGGCCAATTATTGGCAACCGGAAAAGCAGCTTTTTTTGTTATGGGGGATTGGACTAAGGGATTGTTTGATGCCTCAGGATTAAAGGCAAATGTAGATTACGGTTATCAGAGTTTTCCCGGTTCAAGCTTGTTTGTGGGACATGCTGACTGTTTTGTATTGCCAAAAGGGGTAGATAGTCAAGTGGCAAAAGATTGGTTGTCATATTTAACAACGGCTGAAGCCGAAACAGTGTTCTGTCCTTTAAAAGGTGCCACCCCCCCAAGATTGGATGCGCCTGTTGAAGGTATCTATGACTCAATTGCTCAGGAGATTATGGGGAAATTCAGAGATCCTGGTGTTACGAAAATTCTTTCGGAATTTGGTGCACCACCCGAATCTTATTTATCTCTTTTTGGAACCTTTTTCAGTGAATTCTTCCTGGAACCCGAAGTGAATGATGCTACACTGGAAAACTTTGATATTACTTATGAGGAAGTATTCTTGTATTAATAATCTTAAGGGCACTTCGGTGCCCTTCTTTAAGCTATCGAGTTTTCAAACAAAAGGGTGAAAAAATGAAGAAAAAATTGGAATTGTTATTCTTTCTTTTACCGGTCATTATTTTAGTGGCTTTTTTTGTGTATGGTTTTATCGGTTGGAGTTTTTACACCTCATTAACCGACTGGAGGATTATTGGTGTAAAGGGAGAATTTGTAGGATTCGAAAATTACAAGTTTCTGTTTACAAGGGATCGATCCTTTAAATCCACCTTATTTAATACATTGGAATTAAGTGCCATCTTTATAGGCGTTACTATGCCTCTTGGATTGGCGCTGGCCATATTACTGGATTTGGGGATATATGCTAAAAAGGTGTTCCGAATCATCTTTTTACTTCCCTTATCTTTTTCATTTGTTGCGTCTGCATCCATGTGGTTTTGGATGTTTTCACCGGAAATCGGTGTGATTAATTCTTTCTTAAGGTTGTTGGGGATGGGAAATCTGGCTCAACCATGGATCACATCAAGCACCCAGTCGTTGTGGTGTATCGCCATTGCTTATGTTTGGCAATTTTCGGGATTTGCCACATTGGTTTATTATTCAGGAATTAGTGGCGTTTCAGAAGACATCAGGGAAGCCGCGAGGATTGACGGAGCCAGTAAATTTCAAGAGTATTGGAGGATAGTCATTCCCATGCAAAAACCTGCAACACTAACCGTATTGGTTATCTTGTTGATGTATTCTTTAAAGGTTTTCGATCTGGTTTGGCTAATGACCGGCGGTGGTCCGGGACGTTCTTCGGAAGTGTTGTCAACACTGATGTATAAAACCACATTCAGTCGTAACTTTTTCGGAAGAGGCGCTTCTATCGGAATTGTAATGTTTGTTATTTCATTGATTATCATTCTGCCGTTTTTTGTGAGAAGAAGGAGGAGTGACTATGAATAAGTTGAGGAAAAAGGGAAATCCGATTACAAAAACGATTATTTATATCATTTTATTCTGTGCTGTTTTCTTTTATCTTTTCCCTATTTATTCAGCAGTCAACACATCATTAAAAACAAATGAGGAATTAAGATTTGGACCAGTTCAAACAGTACAAAAACCCACTTTTGATAATTATATTTCATCGTTTAATTCAATCAAAAGGCCTTTGCTAAATACGACGATTTTCACAGTTTTTGCAACGGCTGTTTCATCAATATTAGGTGCTATGGCGGGATTTGCGTTTTCTAAGATGAGTTTTAAATTCAGTAATGTCATCTTACTAATCGTTGTGTTGGGTTTTTATATCGCCCCACAATCCATCTTAATCCCGTTGGTTAGTTTTATGGGGAAAATTGGTTTGTATGATACTTATTTGGGTTTAGTTCTAACACATACGGCTTATGGGGTCCCTATCACCACTTTATTGTTTAAAAATTATTTTGATACCGTCCCCACTCAGTTGATTGAAAGTGCCAGAATAGATGGTTGCAGTAATATCGGAGCCTTTTTTAAAATTGCATTACCACTGTCACTTCCTGGATTTGCCGTAGTAGCTATCTTTCAGTTCACGAATATTTGGAATGAATATCTCTTTGGACTGACGCTAACAAGCGGTGTGGAATCCATGCCGTTGACAGTTGCCATCGCAAATCTAAAAGGAACGACTGTTGCTGCTTGGAATATTCAAATGGCCGGATTGTTAATTTCCATCTTGCCGGTTCTACTCATGTACTTGTTCTTTATGGAACTGATAGTAAAAGGGTTATTAATGGGTTCAGTTAAAGGCTGATTTAGATTAAATAAAGGAGGAAAAAAATGTCAAAAATGAATGTATTATTGGTCGGAGAAACTTGGATCGTGACAAAATTTCACACAAAGGGGTTTGATGTCGTTCCTCTTGGTGGATACGATGATTTTTCCGTGTATTTTAAAAAGGGAATGGAACCATTTGAGGATGTTGCCGTATCTCATGTTCCAAATCATATGGTGATGAGTGCCTATCCTCAGACCATGGAGCAAATCTCCAAATTTGATGTTGTAATTATCAGTGATTGCGGAAGAAACACTCTTACTATGTATCCGGATATGTTTAAAGTTCCGATGGGTCCGGATAAAGTTCAATTGACAGCAGATTATGTTAAAAACGGTGGTTCCTTAATCATGGTAGGTGGCTACGTGGATTTCCAGGGATTCCAGGGAAAGGGAAATTATCACGGTAGTGCTATCGAAGAAGTCCTTCCTGTTAATATTATGGATAGGGATGATCGTGTCGAAGGAACACAGGGGGTAACACCTAAAGTAACGGATAATAACCATGCTATTCTCAAGGGTGTTTCTACGCAATGGCCCGCATTTCTTGGCTATCAAAAGGTATTACCGAAAGATGATGCCAGTGTTTTGGCGACTATTGGCGATAAAGATGATGCTTTTATTGTTGTTGGAGAATCCGGTAAAGGAAGGTCCATGGCCTTTACTTCTGATTTGGCCCCTCACTGGGGGACAGATTTTGTTGTCTGGAAGGATTACGGAAAGTTCTGGCACAATGCGATTACATGGTTGGCAAAGAAATAATTAAACAATAATTGAATCAGTGGATCAAACACCTCAGAAGTTTCTTTTTGAGGTGTTTGATCGTTAATGAGAGAACAACAATACTTATGTTTTGTCCGACAAGCGTATATGGACAAAATAATGCCAACTGGATTTGCCATCGAAAATGTCTTCGATCTGTCGGATTCTGATAATGCTAAAATTTTTAAACAACTTTAGAATGTCCTGGTAATTCACATAAAAATGTGGCAGGAAATTACCATCCTGTTCTTCTTTTAAACGAACGTTTTCATCAACCACTTTCACACTGGGAGAATCGGCTGAAAATGACCAGGTCTTTTTTGAAATCAACGTGATATAAACCTCTCCGCCGGGTTTTAAAACCCTTTCAATATTTAAGATTACATTATCCATTCCATCCGAATTCACATGATAAACGGAATGATAAGCCAAAATGGCATCAAAACTATTATCGTCAAAAGGCAAATCCACGACATCCCCCTGGACAGCCTTGATTGTGAGATTATTCTTTTCTGCCTTTTTGTTTAAGATATCCAACCCATATTCGGACAAATCAAACCCTGTAACATTGAAACCATTTTCAGCAAAAAGGATACAATGCCGACCCATTCCACAACCCAGATCCAAAATATT
This sequence comes from Thermotogaceae bacterium, assembly GCA_030445775.1. GTDB lineage: Bacteria > Thermotogota > Thermotogae > MWEM01 > MWEM01 > JASUTC01. Next base: position 5,934 of record JASUTC010000020.1, read on the forward strand.
CTTGTATCCCTTCTCTTTCCATCTGTGAACATAGTAATAGATATCTTCAGATGGCTCATGCCAAAAGTCGTCTTCCACCTTTTCCCAATCCCATGCTTTGTTTTGATTCATAGCTCCCCCTACAATTTCAAACATGGAGTTTTTACCAAATGTAAAATACTCCTAAGCCCATTCTGTGAATGGGCAGTCAGTTTCTTATCTGATCATACACCTGCTCAAAGAATTCATTGAGCCTAGAGTTTCCGGCTTATGCTATACGTAAGCTTGAGAAACATCCACGGTGCTCCCCCACGCTATTCTTAATATTATAACAACTTCCAATTCCATGATAAAATATAATCAGTAAAACGAATTAAAAAAGGGGGATAAAAAAATGAACAACATTATTGAAAGTCTCATGAACCGAAAGTCCATCAGAGTATTTAAGAAAAAAGAAATTTCAAAAGAAAACAAGGAAATCATTCTAAAATCTGCAACAGCCGCACCAACAGCAGGGAATCAACAGCTCTATACCATATTGGATATCACTGATCAAGGCTTAAAAGACAAGTTAGCTGTCACCTGCGACAATCAGCCATTCATCGCCACTGCGCCGATGGTTCTTGTCTTTTGTGCAGATGTCAAAAAGTGGTATGACGCTTTTATCGAAGCCAATGCCAAACCCAGGCAACCTGGAGTGGGAGACCTTTTACTGGCGGTTAGCGATGCTAACATAGCCGCCCAAAATGCCGTTGTTGCCGCTGAAAGCCTCATGATCGGCTCGTGCTATATCGGTGATATCATGGAAAACCGGGAAGAACACAAAAGACTCCTCAATCTTCCGGATTGGGTTTTCCCCGCTGCGATGTTGGTATTAGGCTATCCCACACAACAACAAATTGAACGACAGAAACCCCAACGGGTGGATATGCCATACATCGTCCATGAAAACGGTTATCAACAATTAAAGGGGAAACAACTCCGGGAAATGTTTGACAATAAAACCGGTAGCAAATCCTATGAAGAATGGATGCAAGCTTTTTGTAAGAGAAAGTACAATTCAGATTTTTCACAGGAAATGAGTCGCTCTGTTAAAGGATATTTATCTGAGTATTTAAAAAATATGCAATAAATCATCTTTTCCTTAGCGAAAAGGAATCCTGAAAATTATTTCAATACGAGGTTAATTGTTGGTTTTAACAACAATTAGCCTCATTTTTTTATGTGGGTTGATTTATCAGAAAAAAAATGCTATAATTTATATGCACTATTGTAATGAACATATGTGCATATAAAAGGAGGCTGTTATGACAGGACTTGAAAAAAACGTAGAAAAACTTTTTGAAAATAAGGGGAAATTACTATTAGCAGCAATGGATCATCCACAATTTTCGGGAGCAATGAAAGGTTTAGAAAAGCCGCTGGAAAAACTTTCAAAATTGTCCCTCTCTGAGGTGGATGGTTTTATATTAAATCCCGGGATTATTAGACATATTGAAGATAAAAAAGTTTTTCTTAAAAAACATATTATGAGAATTACCCTTGGAGGAAGTGCTTTTTCAGATTTTTCTTCTTGTCATTATTCTGTAGTAACACCACAAACAATAATTAATAGTGGGGCTGATGCAGCAATAATGATGTTTATTCTGGGGGGACACGATGTGGATTCCATGAAGGAAGTGTCTCGAACAATAGATCAATTACATCAATTTTCTATCCCGGTGATTGTTGAGGTTCTTGCATCGGATTTCACGAAGACAAACGATTATGAGTACGTTAAAAACGGTGCAAGGATTGCAGCGGAAATGGGTGCGGATGTTTTGAAGGTGTTTTATTGTGATCATTTTGAAGATGTTGTGTACAGTTGTCCTGTACCGGTTATGCTTGCCGGCGGGCCAAAAGATGCGGGTAGTCTTCATTGGGCGAAAAAGGCAATTGAAGCTGGGGCGAAAGGTTTTGCTTTTGGTAGAAACATTATCCAAAACGAAGAACCTTTAAAGTTTATTAGTGAATTAAATAAATTGTTGGGGAGAGATTAATATTCCAAAATCACTGGATAAAAATTTAACCTATAAAATTTCAAAATTATATTATCTTGAGAATCTAAGTCAGTCCCAAATTGCTAAAAGAGTTGGACTTTCAAGACCACAAGTTTCTCGGTATTTAAAACGAGCGAGAGATATAGGTTTAGTGGAAATCAAAATTCATAAACCCTTTCAGACCGGGAAAGAAGAACTGGAAGAGAGAATTGAAAAGGGTTTGAACTTGAAAAAATGTATTGTTTGTTCGATAGAAAAATATGACAATACTGAGGATAAAAGGATTGAACGAATAGCTCATTCTGCAGGTCATTATTTATCGACCTGCAGGTCATTATTTATCGACTCTTTTTAAACAAAACAAATATATTGGAGTTGGATGGGGTAGAACCGTACATCGAATGATATTGTCGATGGACTATACCCCTTCGGAAAAGGAACTGGATTTTATACCTCTTATCGGTGGAATTGGGCAAAAAGCTTCTTATTATCAGGTAAATGTAATGGTTGACAGACTTGCGGAAAAGTTTGGCGGAAACAGTATTTTTTTAAATGCACCAGCTTTTATCAATCATATGAATAGTTATAAAAATATAACTGGTAGTGATAATTATCAAATTGTCAAAGAATTATGGGGAAAAATTGAGTTAGCCGTTATAGGACTTGGTAAACCGATTAGTTCATCGGAAATATTAAAATCAGAAATCAGTTCTGATGTTGTTCAATCTTTAATGGATTTTGATGCTGTTGGAGATATTTTAGGGCAATTTTTTAATCAATATGGTGAAATATGTGTTACCGATTTGGAGAAGCAGCTGATTGGAATGAAAATCGAAGAATTGAAAAGGATTAAAAATGTTGTTTGTTTATCAGGTGGAGAAGGGAAAGCCAAAGGAATTATCGCTGCTGCCAGGGTTAATTTTTTTAATACACTTGTTACTGATCAATTGACTGCTACAGATATCTTGGATTCATTGGGAGGATAGTAATATGAAAGCATTGGTTTATTTAGGGCCTAAAGAATTAGAACTTCAAGACATGGAGATACCAAAAGATGACGTTGTCATCAAAGTAAAGGAAAGTGGTATATGTGGAACGGATTTAAAAACATTTCTCAAGGGTCATCCTATGTTTAAACCACCGGTTATTTTAGGTCATGAATGCTATGGAGAAGTTGTTGGAATGACATCAGATATCCCGGGAATTACTTTAGGAGATTTGGTTGCTGTCGCTCCTTATATTGAATGTGGTAAATGTGAAATGTGTAAAAGGGGTGTTCCGGAGCTTTGTAAGAATAAAACCTATGTTGAAACGGGTTGCTTTGCCGAATATATCTCGATGAGTCGTGAACATGCTTGTAAAGCTTTGAAAAAAATACCTTCTGATAGTTCGGTTTTTACACTAATTGAACCGCTTGCCTGTGTTTTAAATGGCTTTGAGAAGATTGGCCATTGTTCCAATATCTTAGTTGTTGGAGGAGGCCCTATGGGGGCTTTGTTCGCTATTACGGCACAAGACAAGGGGATAAATGTAAGTGTTGTTGAAACTTCGGACTGGCGAAGAAAATATCTTCAATCTCAAAAAATTGAGTTATGTGATAAATGTGAAGAAATGAAGTTTGATGCCATCGTAATGGCAGTGAATAAACCTGAATTGGTTAATGAATACTTGGAAAATGTTGAAAATGGTGGGGTTTTGTTACTTTTTAGTGGATATCCTTCAAAATCAACTCTTAATGTTGATCCTTATAGTATCCATTATAGAGAAGTGGGTTTATTTGGTTGTTTTGGTTTTGCGGGAAAGCATTTTAATGAAGCTAAAGTGTTAATCGAAAGAAATCCAAAAAATTATGAACGCTTGATTACACACCAATTTTCCTTTGCGGAAGCTAAAAAAGCTTTTTCTCTTCTAAATCATGCTCAAGCCATGAAAATTATTTTAAGGAGTTAATGGCTTATGATGAAACGCAGAAGTTTGGTTAAATATAATAAAAAGGAAACAATGGTGGCTTATATTTGCTTACTTCCCGCTTTAACCTTTGCGTTCATTTTTGTGGTAATTCCATTGATTAACGTGTTTTATTTAAGTCTCACTAATTGGGATTTGATCAAAACCAGTAAAAAATTTATCGGACTTCAAAATTACAAATATATTTTTTCAGATGCGAAATTTACGAAATCCATTGTTAATACGCTTTTATTTGCGGGAGTCAAAATCCCTGCCGATCTCGTTTTGTCATTATGTATTGCAATGCTGTTGGATCGTAAAATATGGGTAAGAAGATTTTTCAGAGCCTCATATTTTGCGCCTGTTGTTCTTCCAATGGTTGCCGCAACATTAATATGGATATGGATATATGATCCTACTTTTGGACCACTCAATCAAATTTTAGAACTTTTCGGATTATCACCTGTCAAGTGGTTGTATGATCCAAAATGGGCAATGTTTTCGGTCATTCTTTTTTCATTGTGGAAAGGATTAGGTTACAACATAGTCATTTTCCTTGCGGGATTGCAGGCGATTCCGGATACTTATTCGGAAGCTGCAAGGATAGATGGAGCAAATGATAGACAAATCTTTTTTAAGATTACTCTTCCTTTATTATCACCTATCGTTAATTTTGTCGTTTTAATGGGAATTATTAACTCCTTTAAGATCTTTACACAGATTTCAGTTATGACTCCTGAGGGAGGTCCCTTATATAGTACAGGTGTCATGGTTTTCTACATTTATCAACAAGCATTTGAAAAGTTTAAGATTGGACGTGCTTCAGCTGCTGCCGTTATTCTTTTTCTAATGGTATTGGCACTCACTGGTGTTCAAAAAAAACTTGGAAAAAAACATATCCATTACATGTGAGATAGAGAGAGTTTATTAAGAGTATTCAATTTTGTGCTGAAATAAAAAAGATTAATTTCAAAGAGTCAGTAATAAATCGCAATCAGATTTTTTTCACTTCGATATACTGGAGATGTTTATATGAAATCAAGAGAAATGAAAAACACCATTGCCTTTTTCTTACTCTCCATCGGTTTGGTTGTCATGCTTTTTCCTTTTTTTTGGATGGTACTTTCAGCGTTTAAATCCCAAAAAGACGTTTATGCCTATCCACCGATATGGTTTCCAAAGTTATGGCAATTTGAAAATTTTAAAAAAGTATTTGATTTAGTACCGTTTGGTAGATACTATTTCAATAGCATTTTAGTATCTGTTCTTTCAACAATTGGACAAATTGGTGTGTCGGTCTTGGCAGCTTATTCACTTGCCAGGTTGCGCTTTCCATTTAAAAAGTTTATTTATACTTTTATTCTATCAACAATGTTAATGCCCTTTGTTGTTACGATGATACCTACCTTTCTGATTATTAGTAGTTTTAAGTGGATAGATACCTATCAGGGATTAATTGTTCCCTTTTTGTTTAATGGTTTTTCAATTATTTTCCTTGTGCCCTTTTTTGAATCAATCCCAAGAGATTTACAAGATGCTGCGAGAATAGATGGATGTGGTTATTTCAAAATTCTATTTGCTGTAATTTTGTCCAATTCAAGATCCGCTTTATCTACGATAACCCTTTTTAGCTTTTTAGGTCATTGGAGAAATTATCTCTGGCCCTTAATTGCAACGAACACAACAGAAATGAGAACGCTTCCGATTGGTTTAAAATATTTAATCAGTGAAGGGGGCAGTGAGTATCATTTGTTGATGGCTGCTTCATTAATGGCGATTATCCCGGTTCTTGTGCTTTATATTTTCATGGAAAAACAATTTATCAAGTCTGTTACTATGACAGGCATTAAATAAAAAAAGGAGGCATTCATAATGAAAAAGGTTATGTTAATTGTAATCGTCGTTCTATTAGCTTCACTCAGCTTTGCAAAGGCAACAGAAATAACATTTTGGTACGCATTGAGTGGTCATAAAGGAGAAGTGTTTAAAGACTTTATTGATGAATTTAACAGTATCCAGGATGATATTTATGTTAAAGGTGTATTTTCAGGGAAATATGCAGATACATCACAGAAATTGATGGCGGCAATCGCTGCGAATATTTTACCAAATGGAGGAGTAGTGCCTGCAGGCCCTATTTTTACAGGAGCAAGAGATAATTATCTTATTTTAGATTATTTAGAAAATGACAGCGAATTAGATATGGATGATTACTATCCTGCTATGTGGGATTATGCCAGATATGAAGGGAAGATTTGTGCGATTCCTTATAATATTAGTACTCCGGTTATGTATTACAATAAAGATTTATTCAAATCTGCAGGTCTTGATCCTGAAAAACCACCTCAAACTTGGGATGAGCTTTTGACTTATGCTAAAGCAATCACGAAAGATGAAAATGGAGATGGTAATCCTGAAATATGGGGATTTGATGCCAATGATACACCGTGGATATTTAAGGCTTTTTTAGCACAGAATGAATGTGGAATTATCGAATCAAGTACGTTGAATCCATTGTTTGATACAGAAGCGGGATATGAGACAGCTGAATTTTGGAAGAAGTTGATTGATGAGCAAGCGATGCCGGTCGGCATTCATGATATAGCCGAGAAAAGATTTCTTGGAGGAACACTGGGGATTTATATGGGGAGTTCTTCGAGAATTGGTTCTTGGCTTGGAAACACAGAGTTTGATTTAGGTGTCGCTTACTTACCTGCCGGAAAAGTCCACTCCATTCCAATAGGGGGTGCAGTCATTGTATTATTCCCTTACAGTGATAAGGAGAACGATGCGACTTATGAATTTATCAAATGGGTAACCGAACCTGAAAGAGTTGCTCAATTCTCAATCAACACCGGTTATATACCCACCAGAAAATCTGCGTTAAAGATAGAAGAACTTGAGGATTTCATGGAAGAAGTGCCTGAATATAAAACGGCTTTTGAACAATTAAAATATGGATTTTCGTATTGGCATTTTTATGAAATGGGAACGATGGATAACCTTATCTGGGAAGGTTTAGAACAGATTGAAAGAGAATTGATGGGACCCGAGGAAGCCATGAATTGGATTTCCAAGGAGCTTGAGGCAGAAATTGAGGCGAATAAATGATGAGGATTTCTTTTTCTACCGCTGCCCTTTACCCAAGATTGAGTATTGATGCCTTAAAACTACTATCAGATTGCGGTTTGAAGGAAGCTGAATTAATGCCTCAATGTTATTATGAAACTACCGTTAATTTTGCCAAAGAAGTTTCAAACTTGAATATAAAGGTCAGTTCAATTCATTTCCCATTATGTTTGTTTTCTGTTTTATATAATCCCTATCCGGGAATGGTTCAAGAAGCTAAAGAATTAATTGATAATTTAATTCAAGCTGGTTCTATAATGGGAACGGAAATAGTGGTCATTCATCCTTTTCCAAAGATGGAAGAAGTAAAACATGCGCTTTTTCTTCAACCCGTCAAGGAAAATTTTAGATATTTAGCTTCAAAAGCACAAGAGAAAGGTATCACGATTGCTTTGGAAAATAATCCGAATTCCCTTGGTAAAACACCAGAGGGTCTGAATAAAGAAGTTACCGATATTGCTCATGACAATATTAAACCGATGGTAGATACGACAGAAGCATGGGAAGCCGGAATCGAACCGGAACCTTTTATCAGTAAAACCAAACCAATCCATCTTCATCTTAGTGATTATAAAGGTGACAGGAAGCATTTGTCACTGGGCAAGGGGGATGGTGATTGGAAAAATATCATAAAAACAATTCAATCACTTGACTACAAAGGAATTTATGTGATTGAACCGGCTTATAAGTTTTATTTAGAAGATGCAAAGCATAAAATAGTACAGGATAAAATTTTTCTGGAGAGTTTATAAGGAGATTAATTGATGAAGATTGCAGTGTTTTTTAATCCATCAGCAGGTGGTTCAGCGCTTTTCCAAAAAATCGGAGAAGTGCTTGGTTCAAAATTAAATCAACACAAAGTCATTACAGGTGATGGTCTTTACGGAGGGGCTTATTTAAACCAATGTAAAAGCTTTCTCCTCAATAACGGTTCCTTTTTGGAAAAACTTAAAACACTGCTTCATTTCTTTGTAAATGAGAAACCAGATCTTATTATCGGTGTAGGTGGGGATGGTCTTCTCACCTACATTGCTACATTTTTGATCAAAAAATCCTCTGATATCCCATTAATGGGAATAGCGGGAGGGACTGAAAATGTGGGGCCTTTAATCAGATTTAATTATAATTCTCTGCTGAAATTAAACTTTGAGAAAATAATGACAGAAAAAATATCTTCAGTGAAGATTGTCGAAAAGGGGCATGAGGATGCTTATGCCTTTAATGATATTGTGATCGGTGATACATTCTTAGGTACAATGGATGGAGAAGTTGAAAATATTTCTGTTAAATCTTTTTTAGAAAAAGGAATAAAAGTAAAAAAAGTACCCGAAAACGCTATTATTTCAAATGATTTTTCAATTTTAAACAATAATGAAAAGTTGAATCGTTTGATCAATCCGCATCAGATTATTATTTCTCCTTTGTACAAGTCTGAATTTTATTCAGGAAAAGCAGTTTCCGGTTCATTATGTTTGGCTCAGTATCAGAACAAGAGAGCCGCTATTTGTCTTAGTGATAAAATTTTAATTGATTCAAAATTAACAGACCTAAATGAACCTGTCATTTCACAACATATTCTATTTAGCGTGAATGATTCGATACGGATAAAAGGGTTATCCAAAAGTTGTTATTATGTCTTAGATGGTAATCCTTATAGAGTTTGTTCGGATGATGCAGTGATTAAATATGATGTTGGAGTGGTTAACTCTGTTATTCCTGAAAATCGTAACTTTCTTCCAATCTTAACTTTTTAACGAGCGTGATAATAATGAATACAAACTATCAACAAATTTTGGAGTCTCTTGCTGTTGGAGATGCAATGGGAATGCCTACAGAATTTATGACCAGACAAAAAATAATTAAAGAATTTGGGTTCGTCGATGTTTTAATCGATCCGGAAAAATCGCTTATACATAGTGATTTAAAGTATGGACAAATAACAGATGACACAGAACAAAATCTGTACTTGATCAATGTCTATTGCAATGAAAAAAAGATAAACGTTGAAAATACCGTTCAAGCATTGATTCAATGGGTTGAAGAAACAGATGCAGAAGTAAAAGGATATATCGGTCCCAGTTCTCTTAAAGCATTAAAGAAGATTCAAATGGGTGAATCACCGGAAGAGGCCGGTAAGGGTGGAACAACCTGTGGGGCTCCAATGCGAGTGTTGGCACCCGTTTTGGTGAGTCATGCAAGTCAGGCAATTGATTTACAAGACGCAATATATCATTGCACAATACCCACACATAACACTAACTTAGCTTTGGAAGCGGCCTATTGTATTGGATTTGCAATCGATGCGGCTTTAAAAAGAAAAACATATGAAGAAATTATTAATGCCGCTTTTGAAGGTGCTAAAAAAGGGAGAGAAAGATCAAAATATGATTATGTAGGTGCTTCTTGTTGGAAAAAAGCCGAAATCCTTTTACAAGAGATCCGGAAAACTTCGGATGAAGCGACTGCTTTAGATACAATTTATTATTTAAATGGTACGACACTTGAAGCAAACGAAATTGCAGCAGCGGTATTGGGTGTTTTTAGTATTGCGAAAGATGATGTATGGAAGGCAATTAAACTTGGCGCTTCTGTTGGTGGGGATACCGATACGATTGCAGCAATTAGTGCTGTATTGGCATCTGCCTATTCAAATGGGCATAATATTCCACCTGAAATTCTATCTGTTGTTTTGGAAAATAATCAGTTGGTTCTTAGACAGTATGCAGATCAATTAATTAATATGGACAAATCGAAATAGACTATGTATTTTATTAGTTTAGGAGCCATATCAATTGGGATCTTATATGGCATCGTAAATATGATGCTCATTCCATTACTCGTTACCCATTTTCAGAATCCTGAAATACCGGGCTTGCTTATTTCATTTGGCATGATCCTATCAGGGGTAATATCACCGTTTATTGGGGCATGGAGTGATAAAAGTGGTAAAAGGCTACCATTTATATCATTAATCATGGTTTTAACGGTTTCCGGTTGTTTTTTTATTCTATCATCGATTAAAATACTAATTACAATAGGAGCTGTATTTTTCGTCTTTGGAACTTACAGTTTTGTAACACCGTATTCTTCGTTAGTGGCAGATTATAGTAGTACCAAACAAAGGGGGATTGCCTTTAGTTTGGTAATGGGGATGACGAATTTTGCCAGTTTTTTAGCTTCACTAATTATCAACGGTTTATATGATAAGGGAAATACAGAGACGCTTTTGACATTAATGTGTGTAAATATAACGGCATTTGTTGTCTTATCAGTCTATATTTTTTTTAAAAGACCAACGGACAGAATTCAACCTATACAGAAAAAAGAAAATTCATTGAACGATCGTACAACCAGGTTGCTTAAAAAATATCCTTTTTTGTGGTTATATTTCAGCATTGTTTTTTTTACATGGTTTTCTATTGGGGGATTGTTTCCCTATATCACTTCTTTTTTATCAGAGGAATCTTCTATATCCATTGGACAAGCATCTGTATGGTTTGGATTATCAACATTATTATCTTCGGTGTTTTCCTTTGGAACGGGTTTCTTTTGCAAATTGATCAAAGAAAGTAAATTGTTTTTTAGCTCACTAACCATACTGACCTTTATTACGGGATTCGTTTCTCTGTTTTATATTACTGTTTTTGGGGAGTACGCTGCACTTTATGGTTTTTTATTCTTCGTACTTCTGAGTGCTTCTTTGGGGTTTTTCTATTCCTTGAGCACGTCAGTTCTTTCTTTGTTAGTGTCTTCGAAAGATCAAGGGAAAGTTTTTGGAATGAATAGTCTTTTTATGATCTTTTCACAGGCCATTTCTGTTGGAATTATGGGAAAGGTTATCGAATTGAAAGGATACAGAATGATGGTTTTTTTGGGGTTTTTAGGGTTTTTGTTTGCATCAGTTTTTACTTTTGTTTTATTTTTTACACTTAACAAGCAAAAGAACAATAATAATAAAATATCCTTTGAAAAAAAGGAAAGTTAAAGAAATTGGAATGGGATTCGAATATAAATAGGAGGCATTGGAAATGGAACGTTTTGTTATTCAGAAAAAAGAATTACTTGTATTTTGTCAATCAATCATGTTAAAAAAAGGCTGTTCATCTCAAGAAGCGTCGGATGTAGCAGAAGTATTGGTAGAAGCGGATTTAAGAGGTATTTTTTCTCACGGTGTTGCCCGGTTAAGACGTTATATTAATCATATAGATGATGGGATTATTCAGGTTAAAACAAGTCCAGAGGTTGTCAGAGAAACCGAGAACAGTATGGTTATTGACGGTAAGAGCGGTGTTGGTCAGCATGTTTCTAAGTATGCCGTTCATTTGCTGAAGAAAAAAACTGAAAATTCCGGTATAGCAATTTGTAGTGTTCGAAATTCCAATCATTATGGCATTGCCGGTTTTTATGCGGAACAATTAGCGAAAGATAATATCATTGGTGTTTCTTTAACAAATACTTCTCCGCTTGTTGTGCCAACCTTTTCAAAAAAAGCCGTATTGGGAACCAATCCCATTGCAGTGGCTATCCCTTTAAAAAACAACATGTTTTTATTAGATATGGCTACTAGTATCGTTTCTCGAGGAAAGATTGAAGTATATAATAGAAGAAATCAAATCATTCCCACCGGTTGGGCAGTAGATGAATTTGGTAATGTGTCGAGAATCCCGGATAAAGTGTTAAAAGCCATAAAAGAAAATAAGGGAGGTTTGCTCCCTTTAGGGGGAATTGGAGAGCTTTTTGGAGGACATAAAGGGTATGGGTTGTCTTTTTTAGTTGAATTACTGACAAAAGGACTTGCGGAAAGTGATATGGATCAGGGATTAAATACAAAGAAAAGCGGAATATGCCATTTCTTCGCGGCAATTCAAATGGAATTATTTGGACAGCCTGAAAGAATAAAAAAGCACTTGTCCGAGATTGTCGACAAAATCGTTCATTCTGAAAAAGCAGAAGGACAAAAAAAGATTTATATTCATGGTGAGAAGGAATTTTTAGAAAAAAAGAAATCTGAAGAAGAAGGAATCATATTGGATGAAAATACTGTGGAATTGCTTTTTAAACTAAGTCGAGAATATGGCGTAACTCTGCATTATCAAAATGATTCGGCTAAAAATCAATAAGCTTTATAAAGAGAAAAGAATTTATAACCAAAAAAAGCATTGTAAACAGGACACAAGTAGACTATCATGTTTTCATAAATTTTTTATTTTGGTAAATGATAAAAAATATAGCTATTTCCACGATCAAGTTCTTTGAAAGCTTCATTTGACAAATAATGATACTTGAATAGTTCGGATTGAAACTCAAATTCATAGTTTCCTACCAGATTGCCGTAGACGACACCATCTTTGTAGATTTCTTTGAATCTTTGATAACGTTCTTTTTTATAATAAAACTGTCCGTAGTTATCCTTAAAGTGAAGCAGTTTTTCTGCAGTTGAAAGAAGGGTTTTATCATTAAAAGTTTCGGGGTTTTTCAAGAATTTATTTTGAAGACGATGGATAATTCTACTGAAAAGCGGATTAGGCTGCATACCAATATCCAATAAAAACTGGCCACGAATCGTTTTAGCCATAGCCTTAAAAATATCTTTATATCCAATGGTTTTTTCCGCTTTTGCCAAAAGTGATTCTTCAAATGGGCTTGAATTTGCAAAGGTCGCTTTTTTGTCGGCTATCATTAATTGTATGAGTGATTGAAACAATGCTTCTCCATGATAAAAAAAGATCTCGTTGAATTTTGATTTGGCTTCTAAAGGGACATCATGAAATTGGATAAGGGTTTTGACATCTTGAATGACTTGCTTTTTGTATCGATTCTCAAAGAGGATTTTCTCAGCTATTTCAGCGCTTTTTTTCTCATGTCCGATGTAATGATTGCCTTTTTTGGCATCATAAACTACCGGTTTTGCAAAATCATGAAAAAAGGCAGCCAAGCGCAATCTTCTCTCAAGGGGTGTTCCCTGGACAACTCTGATGGTATGTTCAATGATACTTTCTGAAAAGTGATGTCTATCACAATGTAGAAAATCACTCATAGGTTTGACTTCTTCAAATAATTGCTCCAAAACCCCAGCATTAAGCATGTTTCTCAATGCCATCTCCACATATTGTCCCATGAGTATACCGTCAAATTCTTTTTTAATCCGTTCTTTAGCCACTTTTTCTATGAGATGAAGGTTTTTAACAGCGTAACGCCAAGTCAGATTTTCAATATGGAAACCCAGTTTAGACTGAAAACGAAACAGACGCAAAATTCTTAAAGGATCATCCGTGAAATTACTTTCTTGTGTGGTTCGTAGGACTTTAAATTGCAAATCCTGCAAGCCCCCGAACGCATCATAAACATTGTCATAATCCAATTTTCCGTTGACAATCGGAATAGCAAGGGCATTGATTGTCAAATCTCGGCTATTCAAATCCTCCAACAATGTTTTGCCTTTAAACGGTGTCATTTCAATAACCGAGTCTCCGGCATTAATACATATGGTGAATGCGTCATTGGGTTGATAAAAATTCGACTTAATCCTTTCTTTGAGAGCTTCAATAGACAAGTCTGTAGTTAAATCAATGTCATTTGTTTTCTGTTTACCAAACAGGTAAGAGTCTCGAATGATTCCGCCCACCAAGTACATGTTTTTAATCTCCGAGCTTAAACGCTCTATTTCTTTATTGACTTTTTTTCCAAACATGATCCTATCCATCATATCAACCCTTGGGTTTTGTGACATAAAATGCCTTCAGTTATGATTATACTATCATGTTATATTATTTTCTTGTTTCTTATAAATAATTGCACCTGTCGAACAAACCACTTGGCACTTATGACACATAATGCAGTCTTTGTTTTCAATACTCCGTTTTTTATTTTCAAGCGTAACGATACAATTATTAATACATTCCTTTTGGCATAACCCGCAGGATATACATTTGGATTCATTAATTTGGAGTTTTAGCCGAGCCTTGCGTGAAGTAATATTGAGTATCGTTCCATAAGGGCATAGGTATTTATGCCAGAATGCCTCTTCAAAAAACAGTGAAATCAAAACACCGGCTGCAACCACATACAAAATGATATTAATTTTAAGGTTCATCATTCTTGTCATCAGCATTAAAACAATGAAAGCTGTCAGTAATAGCCATTTATAAATCGATGATTTTATAAACTCAGGTGTCTTTAATCGATTAATATGAAAAAGCTTATAAACCCAGGTTTGAAAACGCATAATCGTACCAATGGGGCAAACCCAACCACAGTAAAAACGGCTGAAGAAGACAGAAACCAATACCCCCGCACCGAAAATAACTATCCACAGCTGCAATCTCTTTGTCAAAAACAACAACACAAATACCCCCAAAAACAACAGCTGAGTGATGATTCGAATCTTATCCCAATTCTTTGAAGTCTTTTTATCCATTATATTCCACATCCTTTCCAACATTACCATCAAAATCCAATGGGGCAGCCCCCTTGGTTGGTGTCATTAATCATGTGTCAAGGGGTCTGTTCCCCGGTTTATCGGAAGAACGACTCAATATCTTGCACTCAGACATATCCGCTTCCCCTTCATTAACAGCTTTGGCAAATTCATGACAATCTGTATAACCGCAAGCGCCACAATGGCGTTGAGGGAGTTGATCGTAAATCTCCGTGATTTTCCTATCCAGTTCTGATACGGGGATATCCTCACGCTTTACAAATCTCTGCATGAGATAGCCCAAAAAGATAATCAATGGAATCGTCAACAAATATCGTGTGTTGGCAAACGCCGCCCCAAGAAAAGAAGTTTCAACCAGATACATGGGGACCTTCACTACTGCCCAGGCACTCAAGATAATCACTACGTTGCCCACACTGGCTCCTTTATCGTAAAGGGTTTTTGCCACCGGAAAACCCGCATAGATGGGCCCGGCAGAAAAAGCGCCAATCAAAATCGAAAACAACTTTCCTTTAATCCCCGATGTGTTGCCAAATCCTTTAATAATCACATCATTGGGAACCCAAACACTGATCAGTGAAGAGATCACCATAATCGGTGGTAGGATTTCCAGCATCTCCAGCAAAAAGGCACCGTTTTGTTTGATGGCGTTTATAAAAATCTCCGGGGAGATAATCAAGGTAATGATATAGGCAAGGGCAGCTACGGTAATGAGTTTATGTTTTTTGATAAATGTCATCATAATATCACTCCTATGAGTAACGCCACGGAAATAGCGGCAAAGAAACTGAACAGATTTCTGTAAACGGTGAATTTTGTCCCAAAGTACTCCTTCTCAATGGGAAATGTGGCAAAACCCACCATGGTAAGCGTCGTTAAAAACGCCGCGATGGCAGTCAAAGTAGCTCCTGCTTCCATCAACTGTTTGGATAATGGAAAAGCGATAAAGGCTGGAATGATGGTTACCGTACCAATGAGAGACCCCCAAAGAACACTAACAGCTTCATTGGTCCCGCCCATGACTCTTCTGATCAATTCCGGAGGAATAATCGCCAAAAAGAGACTGACCAACGCCAGAACCCCCACAATTTGAATGGCAGTACTTATAAACAGCCCCTTTGCGATTTTCAAAGATTCCTTAGTCTTCTTTCGACTCTTGATCAATGACCAGAGAAAGAACCCAGCGGCAATAGCAATAAGAATAATAGTTGTCATTTGTTCCTCCTTGTTTTTATTATAAATTTAAATCAATCATAACCTGTAGGGGCAACCCCCGTGGTTGAACGGATTGCTCATGCACTCTCCGGTATATTATTATGAAAACAAAATAACTCCCTAAAATATAGGGCACCATAGAGTTTTTGCCGGAGGCAAAAGACTCCTAAGGCCATTATTTTTTTATGTTCACACAAGGGAGAGCCCCTACACATAAAGAAAAAGATACTTTACTTTTTTAGGATAAAGTATTTGGAAAGAAAAATCAGTAACGTTAGTTACATCTACAAATGTTAGGATGCCGAAATAACAAAGCGGGACGTAACCAAGAGTATCCACCAAGACTAACCAAGTAACCAAGGGGACGAGTAACCAAGGGTAACCAAGGGGACGGTTTGAGGTGGACCCAAAAGGATGGACAAAACAGGGACGGATAAAAATCCATTTTTTAAACCATATTCAGTTGTTGTTTATATAAACTTGGAGTTAATCCCCCAAGTTTTCTCTGAGGTCTATCATGGATATAATAAACCATATAATCTTGAACCATGTCAACCACTTCTTTAAGGTTTTCCGGTTTCTGTTTCATCAGGTGAATCGTTTCGTTCTTGAAATGACCGAAGAAGCTTTCTGCGCAGGCATTATCCCAGCAGTTGCCTTTTCGAGACATGCTTTGTGTGATGGATAGTTCTTCCAGGAGGCTTACATACGCCTTGTTGGTATAATGCACGCCTTGGTCGGAATGGATGAGGGCATCTTTCAAGGAACATTTTTGGGATAATTGTTTGATCGTTTCAACGCTTAGGCTTTTATCCTGTTGATGACTAACCGTCCAAGCAACCGGTTCGTTATTGAATAGATCTTGTATGATACACAAATACACCATTTGTCTTCGGGTGGGGATATAAGTGATATCCGTGACGAGTTTCTTGTATGGCGTATCGGATGCAAAGTCCCGATTGAGGATGTTTTCCTTGAGTGTGGCGTTTTCAGCTTTGGGTTTACGCTTGTTTCGAATCTTCGACTGAATACCATTCTCTTGCATGATCCTCAAGACTTTTTTCTTGTTCACAATGAGACGGTAATGATTTCTCAGGGAATTGGTAATGCTCCGATAGCCTTGGCGTTGGCCGGATTTTTTGTAAATGAACAGGATTAGCTCTTCGATGCCAATGGTAATGGGTTTGGGTTTGTTCTTATACCGATAGTAAGCGCTTCGACTCACACCCGCTATTTTTGTTAGTAGCGTAATGGGGTACTGGGTTTCAAGTGCCATGATTGTTTCATACTTCAGTTCTCGGATGTGTCGTTTTTTTTTACAAACGGTTTGAGTGATTTCAGGCTCTCCAGGTATTTGATCCGGGCTTTCAGCTCTCGGATTTTCTGTTCGTATCGTTTTTCCCGTTCTGTACGATCATCCGCCCTCAGAATCGTTTCTGACGTTCTTCCTGGGGTTTTATTGGGTTTGGTTGAACCAGGTGGCAGCAATCCTTTTTTGATGAGATATTTTTCCCACTGGTTGATATAGTTTTTACTGGGTAAGTTGAACTTGAGAGCAATGGATCGGACCCCTAATGGGCTGTTGTAATAGTTTCGGACGACTTCTAACTTGAACGCATCTGAGTATTTCGTTGGCATGATTTTTCCTCCTTATTTTTGAGTGTATCATATCGTCCCTTTTCTGTCGCGTTTTTGGGGTCCATGCCAGTTCTTGCGGTTAGTTCATTCCACTAACCGCAAGAACCGTCCCCTTGGTTGTCCCCTTGGTTACTTGGTTACTATTAACTTTTTTTATTTTAATCCGTTCTACGGTTTCGGTGTCTTAAGTACTAATATCTCCATATCCTCATCACCGGGGTTTCTCACGGCATGGGGGATGTTT
This sequence comes from Thermotogaceae bacterium, assembly GCA_030445775.1. Lineage (GTDB taxonomy): Bacteria > Thermotogota > Thermotogae > MWEM01 > MWEM01 > JASUTC01. The sequence continues at coordinate 23,563 of JASUTC010000020.1, forward strand.
TTGGGACTTTCGATACTTTGTAATCGTTCTAAAGTGATGGTTACTTCTCCAATGTCCAATTCAGCGGTGCCTTTGATGACCAGGAAGAGAACATCCACCGGTGTTTTGTGACTTTTCAAGTGACCTCCCGGTTTGATAGTGATTTGGACGGCTTCAAGTTCTTCTCTTGTGTAGAACTTTTTGCCGATGATGTCGCCTGTGTTTAAGACGGGTTCGATTGTGTTGATGTCAATTATTTTCATGTTATTTCCTCCAAAAAAAGGGCAATTCGTGAATTGCCCCTACATTTA
>JASUTC010000021.1 GCA_030445775.1 Thermotogaceae bacterium
TTCACCTGTCAAGGGGAGTAAAGGAAATGTGGAATACCTTGTAAAGATTTCTTTACCTTATTCACAGGAGCGGTTATTAAGTGATACAATAGTACGGGAAAGAATCTTTAAACGAAAGGATGATTGACAGTTGAAAAAGATAACATACGAAGACCTTCTGCTGTTCAAAGACGGGGAATTTGATTTTGTAGAAACCCTATCCGATGAATTTGACTGTACAAAGGCTCATTCAAGGGCGTTTGAAGCCATGAAAGCCGGTTTCGATATCAAATCTCGCGATTACAATATCTTTGTTGTAGGAGATACCGGAACAGGACGCAGGACTTTTGTCCGGCAAACAGTGGAGAGGGTTGCAAAAGACAGCAGATTAGCTTCGGATTGGATTTACGTCAATAATTTTAACGATCAGTGGAATCCCAACGCCATTGCCTTGAAAGCCGGAACGGCAAAAACCCTTAAAAAAGATATCAAGAAATTGCTTGAAGATTCTCTAAAAGCACTTGACAGTCTTTTTGAAGGAGAGGTTTATCAGCAAAAGGCTCAGGAATTAAAAACAGAATACGATAAAAGACAAAAGGACTTGTGGAATGATATAACCGCCAAAAGTAAAGAATTGGGATTTAACCTAAAGATAGCCCCAAACGGGATTATTACCAATCCTATCAAAGATGGCAAACACATCAGCCAAGAGGAAATTGACAATCTGGAAGGTAAAGAAAGGGAAGCTTACGAATCCAATTTGGTTAAATGCAAGCAATTGGTGGAGGGCTATCTGTATAAGTCCCGTGTATTAAATAATGAATACGAAGAAGAAACAGAAAAAATGAACGTGGAAAGTGCTCAATTTGCACTGAAACCCATTTTTTCCAAATACGAAAAAAAGTACAAACAGTATAAAGAGATTACAGACTTTTTGGATAAGATACTTGAAGATATGACAGACAATCTCATGATTTTAATGGGCGATAGTGAAGAGGAAATACAAAAAATGTACAGCCGCTATCAAATCAACGTTTTTGTAGACCATACCGATGAAAAAGGGGCTCCGGTCATATTTGAGTTGAATCCCACTTATTCCAATCTGTTTGGCAAAATCGAATACCTGTCAAGGAACGGATACCTGTATACGGATCACACCTTGATCAAACCCGGTTCTTTTCATAAGGCAAATGGCGGGTATATCATCTTCGAGGCGAAAGATGTACTCAATGATTTTTACGTCTGGGACACTTTAAAAAAGATGTTGTACTCAGAACGGATCACCGTGGAAAATGTTGAAAGTAGAAGCGGTTATTCCTCACTGGCAACGATTAAACCGGAACCCATTCCGTTGGATGTGAAGGTTATTCTAATTGGTGAACCCTATCTCTACGATTTGCTCTATGAGATGGATCCGGATTTTGAAAAATTATTTCGAATAAAGGCTGAATTTGATTATGAGCTGAATAACAACACTGAAAATCGTCGCTTGGTTGCATCATTTATGAAAACAGTGATCAAGGAAAAACAGTTAAAAGATATCACTCCTGATGGCGTTCAAACGATTATGGAATACCTGCTGCGATTATCGGGTTCCAAACAGAAAATTTCCACCACATTCAGCAAAATATCCGATCTTCTGATTGAAGCTTCTCGTCTTGCCACACTGGAAGATAAGGAAAAAGTGGATGAAAGTCTTTTAAAAAGGACCCTTGCGATGAAAGAACATCGCGTCAGCCTTGAACGGGAGAAGATCGATGAAATGATACAACAGGGAGATATCATCATTAAAACCAAAGGTGAAGCTGTTGGGGAATTAAACGGCTTAAGTGTTCTCAATACCGGTGATTACGTCTTCGGCATACCTGCCAGAATCAACTCGGATTATTCTTTGGGTAGTTCCGGAATTGTAGATATTCAGCGTGAAGTGGATATGAGCGGCAAGATATACAAAAAGGCTGTTCTGACCTTGGAAAGTTTTTTTGAAGCCAATTATTCTAAAGATTTTCCCTTGTCCGTGAAAGCCACCACCTCATTTGAACAAACTTATGGAGAAATCGATGGAGATAGTGCCACCATCGCTGAAACCATCTCGCTTATTTCAGCCATCAGCCATATTCCAATCAAACAAGGCATAGCGGTAACGGGTTCCATGAGCCTTAAAGGAGAAGTTCAAAGTGTGGGCGGAATCAGCGAAAAAGTGGAAGGGTTCTATCGTGTGTGCAAAAGATGTGGATTGACCGGAGAACAAGGCGTTGTCATCCCGAATAAAAACCTGGATTCACTCATCTTAAAAGATGAAGTGGTTGAAGCCGTTAAAAAAGGAGATTTTCACATATGGACGGTGGATCACCTTTACGAAGCCATTGAAATCATGATGGGAAAACCCGCTGGGTTGAAAGGGAAAAAGGGGAAATTCCCCAAGGATTCCGTCAATTTTATGTTAATGAAAAATCTTGAGAAATTCCATAAAAAGATGCAAGAAGAGCACGAGAATGATTCGAAGAATCCTGAAGCTGAAAAGGAACATCAACAACATTGTTCCGATAAAAATAAATAAGTTCTGACTCCGTCGTTGGAATCGTGATATAATCTTATTAAATGTATGAAAAAATGGAGGGGTAAGCACATGAAAAAGATAACCATATTTGTACTGATTGCACTACTTTCGGTTACTTTACTGGCCGATTGGCTTGTTGAAGTAAAGGTAGAGGGGATGGAATACGAGCATGATAATGCGTTGGAAATGATGTTGTTGTTGGAAACCATTCAAAATGAAGTTACAAAGTATCAGGACATAGACGATTATATTTGGGAAACACCTTTAAGTGACAAAGGGATGTACAATGTGGAGCGCTGGGATCAGCTTAGAGACTTGGTTGTGTCATTACTCCACAGGGAAGATTATAATTTCGTGGGAATATACACCAAGAGAAGGCCAAACGGCCGGGATTTAATACCCTTTATTTATATAGAAAACCGGTTTACAGCACCCGATGAATATGGAACCCCCGAAAACTTTGTTCAACGTAATTTCGATTTGGTTAAAAACGAAAGCCTTTTTGCAAAGGCATTCAACGAAGGAAAGGGATACTTTACAACTAACGCAATCAAAGTAACTGAATCAGCATATGATCAAGAAGCCGCAAGAGATTACCAACTCAAGGCGGGTGTAAGAGGTTATTTTGCCTATCCGTTGAAAAACGGTGAAACCACCATCGGACTTCTTGTTATTGCCACTAAGGTACCCGGCTTGACGGAGGAACAGTATTTCAGAATCCAGCAATACGGGGATGCTGCTGTATGGTTGGTTGTACAAACCGTTGATTTGTTGGTTAATCCCGAAAAAGTCGGCAATTAATGGGATTCTTTCAACGATGACCATACAGACAAACATCGGAGAAATACAAGTAGAAGAAAAGGATATCGTGATATTCAAACAAGGCATACCGGGATTTGAGTTCCTTAAGAAATTTACAGTCATTGCTTTGGAAGACACCAAACCCATACAATGGCTGGTATCTCTGGAAGACAAAGAGATATCTTTACCCGTTATTGATCCCTGGTTGATTCGTTCTGATTATCATCTGGATATTCCAAAAAACATCGTTGATTTCCTGAAAATAACAAATCAAGAAAAAATTTTCATTTTAACGGTTGTGAGAATTCCAGTTTCTCAACCGGATGCCATGACTGTTAATTTAGCCGCTCCCATCATCATCAATTTAGATAACAACCTGGCTTTACAATACATCCCTGAACAAAGTGAATACAAACTTCGACATTCCCTGAAAGAAGAGCTGGAAAGGTCAAAAAAGCTTGCTCAAGAAAAAAACGGGGATGATTAGATGTTGATACTCAATCGTAAGAGTGAAGAGGAAATATATATTGAAACGCCAGAGGGCAGGATTACACTTAAAGTGATAGGGATTGATGGAAAAGCTGTTAAATTAGGGATTGATGCCCCAAAGGAATTCCCTATTTATCGAGAAGAATTGTACAGACAAGTCAACATGGAAAATAGAGAATCCGTTATAAAAAAAGAAGCTTTAGGAGAGCTATCCGGACTTTTTGGAGACTTAAAAGATAAAAAATGATCAAAGTTGATCATGTTCTTGTCAACCATATGGAACAATTGGCAAAAATTGAATTGAATACAAATGAAAGAGAAAAGCTGCGCCTGGAAATCATTCAGGCGCTTGAATTTATTGACAGTCTTGAAGCCGTTCAAATAGATATGGCTACCCCCTTCAGTCCCCTTATGGTAGAGTTAAATCAACTCCGTAATGATCAAGTTGAGAGAACCTTATTTGACTTTTTTAAAAATGTTCCCGAACAGGTGGAAGATTATGTGGTTGTCTCAACAGGATGAAAAGAACAATACACTTAACAAAGGCAAGCGATATGAGGATATCGCATGTCAGTATTTGCGAAAAAAGAAATATCGTATCATAGAAAAAAACTATCGCACACGACTGGGAGAAATTGATTTGATCTGTTCTCTTGGCAATGAACTGGTTTTCGTGGAGGTCAAAGGCGGAAAAAATACCCCAGAACCTTTCCTGAGGGTCAATCAACAAAAACTGCATCGACTGGAAAGAACCATGCGTCATTATCTCCACCATTATGAAAACGATTGGGACTATATCCGTTTGGATGTCATCTCTATCAGTGAACCCGACTTAAAAATCAAACACTTTAAGGATGTGCTGGGTTACTGATTGCATTTTAAGGCCTGTTGCATGTCATTTTAAAAAAAGACGGACAAAAAACAGTCCGTCTTTTTTTTTAGCTATATTAACCTTATTCCGTAACCTTCTTTTTCTCTCTGATCATCTTCTTATGAATCGGTGATTCGTCGTAATCGGCTTGTGCCAACGCTTCTTTTTCCATGATCAATTTGGCGTATTCCGGATCGTTTTTCTCAAGTTTGTCCATCTTTTCCTTCAGGCCATCTTGATCAATTCTTCCCTGAAGTCTATCGATTCCTTCTCCGTAGGAGCTGCCCCTTGTTTCTATATCCACGATCCGCTTTTGCCAGTCCGCTTCCCAGATGGGATCCAGTGTTCGTGCTGCCTCTTCGGCGTAAGCATCCAGCGTAGGTGCCAATTCGTTGACAATTACTTCCGCACCTTCGTGAGTGGGTTTTGCACCGTTTCTCTTCACAACGTTTCTCAAAACCTGTGGGTTATCTATAATCATACAGGGTCTGAGCAGATTATCTGTATGGGGCTGATGTGCCCTGATATCCGTGAAGAATGGGGATTTCAAGCAATCAAGCAAGGATTTCTCGCGGATATTATCAGTTGCAAAATGCGCAAAGATACACGGTTCCACATCACCTTTGTGATTGATATGAAGGTAGCGTCTCCCCCCGGCAATACATCCGTGGACAAACGGAGCATCTGCCCAGAAATCCATGATGTAAATGGGTTTTTCGTTTCTGAATTTCTGAATAAACTCACCGTATCGATACCGCTGTTCGGGACTTGGCATTAATTTTGCAGCTTCTTCAGGATCACGACCAACAGGCATATAAAGGAAGTTCCAAGCATAGACAACACCTTTGTCTCTCCAGGACATGTAAAAGTCCGGATTAGTCATCAGGTCGTAATTGTGTCTGGTCAGAACCAACGACATACCAAAGAGAAGATTTCTTTCCTGCATTCGTTCCATGGAAGCCAATACTTTGTCATAGACGCCTTCACCGCGCATGTAATCCGTTTCCTCTTTGTCTCCGTTGATAGAAAAGGCCACGACAACGTTTTTCAAGTCTTTCAATTTATCGGCAACATCTTCGTTGACCAATGTTCCGTTGGTGAAGACTTGGAAAAGACAGTCGGAATTCTCTTCAAAAATATCTGCCAATTCCCAGAATCTAACAAATGGTTCTCCGCCAAGAATGGTGAAAAAATGAGTTCCAAGATCCTTTGCCTGATTGATAATATCTCTGATCTCATCGATAGATAAATCATCTTCCTGTGTGTACTCCCCGGCATAGCATCCCCTACATCTGAGATTACAACGCATGGTAGGGCTGATGAGAATGGTGTAAGGAGCAACAATACCTTCCTCTTCCTGCAATTGATTGTTGGTCTGCATCCACTTCAAACTAACGTTGACAAACATGTTCCTCATAAACGTTTTGACTTGCTCTTCATCTCTTGAGAGTAATTCAATAAACCACTGTTTACTTCCGGGATTCGCATTTACCCAATTCAAAAATGCCTCAAATTGATTGTTTCCGGTAGGGAACATCTTATCCAATTTTTCAAGAGTGCTGACAAGTTTATCAAAATTTTTCTGTGGATTTTTATGAACATAACCAATTGCCTGATCAAGAAGCTGTCCAATTACTGCACCTTGTGCCTTCTGTTTAAAAGTCTGTTTAATCGCCATGATTTCTCCTCCATTGTTCTTTATTTTCTCTGTATAGATTTTACCATTTAGTAAAAAAATGTCAAGGGTTTGAATTTGACCATTTGGTAAAATTTTTGAACCCTTGACCTCTATATATTTAATCTATTATTTAAGATACTTTAACTCCTGAGTTTTCTGCGACCTCGGTTAGTAACTTCTTTTCCTTTCTGGATAGTTTTTTGGGTAATTCCACATTCAACTTGACATATTGATCACCGCGTAGACCTGTTCTCAAATCAGGCACACCTTTCCCTTTGATTCTAATTTGCTCTCCGGGTTGAACACCACCTTTTAACTTGTATTTGATTGGCCCTTCCACGGTATTGATATCAATTTCAGCTCCCAATATAGCTTGGAGATAATCAACAGTAACCTCTGAATAAATATGCTTACCTTTTCTCACCAAATCCGGTGGAGTAAGTATGGAAACAATCACGTACAGATCTCCATCATTGCCCTGTCCAGTGCCGCCATGACCCGCTCCTGCTACTCTCAATTTCAATCCGTTGGTTGCACCCGCAGGAACCTTTATTTTGATCTTTTTCTTTTCCTTGTATCTTCCGGCTCCATTACACTTAGGACATCTCTGCTCGATTATCCTTCCCTTTCCGCCACATCTGGGACAAGTAGTGGTGGTTTGAATATTCCCAAAAAAAGTATGAGACTCTTGTACAACGGCACCACGCCCACCGCAATCAGGACAGGTTTTAAACGAAGTGCCGTCTTTTGCTCCAGTTCCATTACAAGCTTCGCATTTATGATAACGTTCATATTCGATTTCCTTTTCTACCCCGGTTATGGTGTCGCTTAAATTAATACGGATGTTGACAGCTATATCCTGCCCCTTTTGGCCTCTGTTTCCTTGGGATACACGTTGGCCTCTTCCTGATCTGGAACCACCGAAAAACATGTCAAAGATATCTTCAAAACCACCAAAACCTCCTGAACCACCAAAGAAATCATCAAAAGGAGATCCTCCGGCAGCCCCTTGTGCTGCTCTGTAACTGGGTGGCACTTGATCGCCAACAAAACCATATCTATCGTACATGGCCCTTTTTTCGGTGTCGGATAGTACTTCGTACGCCTCACTGATTTCTTTAAACTTAACCTCAGCATCCTTTTTGTTGTCTTTATGGAGATCCGGATGCCATTTTTTTATCAATTTACGATATGCCTTTTTTATATCATCCTGGGTTGCATCTTTTGATACGCCTAATATCTCATAATAATCCTTTTTCGACATAGTTCACCTACCTTCGTCAGAACCGATTCGATCTGATCATGCTTCTATTGCTCTTTTTTTTCTTCCTTATCAGCTGATTTTTCATCGGGTTTCTTAATCGTAACCTTCACTCTTGCCGGTTTTAAAACCGTTTTTTTGTATTTATAACCCTTCTCCACAACTTCCAATACGGTGTGTTCTTCATGAGAATCATCAACCACTTGTTCAGCAATTTCCTGCTCAAATGGATTATATTGCATTCCGGGTGTCACTGATATTTCTTCTAAACCATCGTTTTGCAAAGTTATCATAAACGACTGATATATCATTTGGACCCCTTTGATAATCATCACCGTTTCTTTGGTCGGATTCTCGACATTCATGAACTTCAAAGCACGTTCGAAGTTGGTTAGAATCGGAATCATTTTATCTAAAAAATCAATAGCTGCATTTTCATAAATTCTTTGTTTATCCTTTTGAACGATTTGCTTATAATGTTCAAAATCGGACTTCATTTTATAGGCATACTCTTCAATTTCTTTCAGTCTTTTGATTTCTGTTATCAGAAATTTATTTTCCTCTTGAAGGTTTTGCACCTTTTCTATCGCTGTTTTCAAATCCATTCCTCCTATATTTATTCGTTTAATGTCATCAGTCTTGAAAGGTATTCTGTTATTCTATTACTGGCAAATCGAAGTCCTTTCAAGTTTTGTAAATAATCGGTCGCCTTGGAGGTCATTACGATCATCCTCCCCAATTTCTGTTCACCACCGGAATAATCGTGAACAAATACGGCAAACGCTTCAAGTTCGTCAGTTTTGGTCTCAGTGCCTATATTTACGTTTTCATGTCTATCTTGTTCCAGAGACGAAAACAGATTGAGAAGTCTTTCATCACTTTCTGTGAAAACAAGGCAATTTTTTAAATCCGTTTGAGATAATGTCTCATCCCTAACCAACAATTCCAATCCGTATTTCTGAAATCGGTTTTTGTAATTTCTGCTAACCATTCGATTTAAAAAAGTAAAAATATGATCATAATTTGGATTATACCAGGAATAGTCTGGTAAATCCATCTGATCAAGCAGTTCCTTTAATTCTTTCAAACTCAACCCGTGCAACTTGTCGGAGAGGAAATGTTCGAACTCCTTGATGGGAAAATTTTCCTCCATGGGCACGATAAACGTTTCCGAAAGACCCATGTTTGTTATTACAACCACTACCCAGTAATTTAAAAAGATATTGGTTAAAGATATTCTGCTGATCCGTAATTTCTCAATAAAAGGTTTTTCAATAATCGCCAATCCTCCGGTCCATTTGGCCAAAAACACTGAAAAATAAGCCAGCAACTCTTCAATGTTGTTATACTTGAATTCATCCATTAATTCAATATCAGTACTCATTGTTTTCTGGATAGCTTTCATGTCTTTCAAACATTCAACATAAAAACGATACCCTTTGTCCGTGGGTATTCTTCCCGCTGATGTGTATGGCTGTTTAATATATTCCATCTCTTCCAACTTTTTCATCTCATTGCGAATCGTGGCGCTGGAACAATCCAAACTGGAAATTTCCAGTATCTTTTTAGAACTAACGGGTTTTTTTATGGTAATAAACTCTTGTATGATTGCATACAGGATCATTTCCTGCCTTTTTGTCAATTCGTTATTCATTAAGAACCTCCATTTAGCACTCTTGATACTCGAGTGCTAACAGCTATATAATATCATTACTGACTTTTTTTGTCAAGATTGATTTTATCATGAGCGTTTCAATAACTAAAAAGGTGATCAATTATAAAATCTCCAATTAACACGATAAGGAGATTGATTCTTTTACATGACTTTTTTGACCTTTCGGTAAAAAGAAGCGTAAATATGATAGAATAGATATACAAGATGAGAATTGAGTATACAACATAAATCTCAGTACAATTTCTCACTTCTGTTCTAAAAAGGAGGATTTCAAGATGACAAAAAAGATACCGACAAAGCGGAAGATTTTAGATTCGGCAAAAAAGATTTTTGCCTGTAAAGGATTTGATGGTACTTCTGTTGAAGAAATTGCAAACGATGCCGGAGTCAAAAAGGCGTTAATCTTTTACTATTTTCCCACCAAAGATTCTCTTTTTTTGGAAGCCTGGACTGAAGGCATTAACGAATTGGAGCAGCACATTTTTGGACATAAAGAGAAAGAAAACACATATTTATCAAAATTGAAGCATGTTCTGATTTCTTATATCGATTTCGTGATGAATCGTAAGGAAATCATGAAATTGATAGAAATGGACAAAATGAGAATCATAGAAAGTCATAACGAAACGGATGTTAAAATGCAACCTCTCAAACAACGGTATAATTCCTTTATTAAGAGAATAGAAAATCTTATTGAAGAGGGGAAACAAAAGGAATGTATCCCTGAAACCATACCCACCAAAGGAACCGCAAAATTAATAGCACAAAGCATTGGTGTGAATTCAATCAACGAAGACTTGAATGTGGATACCATTGTAAAATTTATTATGAAAGGTTTATCCGTTAAAGAAGAATAGAAGCATGCCAAAGGAAAAAAAGATTGCTTTTTATTTGGACACAACTGTTGCGGGATACGAGAAAACAAAGGCCATCGTTGAAGATTATTTATACTGGTTTAAAGGGGACAAACAAACAGAATTGGTTTTGTTCTCTTCGTCAGGGCATACAAAGGCTTTAAGAGACTATTTATCCACCACTGGGCTGAAAAAACGACAAGGAATTCTTTTTTTTGAAAAAACAATTCCTCCTGAAAAGCTCCACAAATTTTACAAGAAACGATTATTACTTAACGAATGGGTTCATTACAAAAAAGGGGACATATTTCGTCTCTATAAACTTTTTTATCCCTTGAACCGTGAAACCAATTTTGACAATCAACCCATTTCCATTCAATACGATATCCGATATCATGAACATCGCACAGACGAATACAAAGGTTATGCCCAAGAACAAATATCACACATTGCATCAGCAATGGATTATTACAACCCAAAGCGAATACTTGATGGCGGTTGTGGATCGGGAGCGCAATTTTTTTATCTGCAGGATAAAATCAAACAACATAATTGTCAATACGTAGGCATTGACAACAGCCGGTTTCAAATCATTAAGGCAATAGACCTTTTTGAGGATAAGAAAACAACCTTTCAATTAAGTGACATCACTCAACTAGAATTTGAAGATAATGCTTTTGATTTGGGATTTACTGAAAGTACTCTGATGTTTTGCGAAAATCCCTTAAAAGCCCTGAAGGAATTAGAAAGAGTCTGTAAACATGGATTTTTCGCTTCTCTGTACACCATAAAAAACAACCCTGAACAACTAAAACAGATAAAAAAAGGCCCTATCTATTATTTAGACACCGGGGCAACCTGGAAGTATTATGACAAGATCACGCCTAATGTGTACAAAATTCCTGATTATCACCATACAAAAAAGACTGTTGAGGCTTTTAAAAACGTTGTGATGATTCAAAATAATGTCGATCAATTTTTTGAACCACTTGGTATCTCAACAACAAACGTCTTTTTCTTTCCCCGCCAATGGTATCATCCATCTAAATTAGTTAACTTTACATATCATCCACTTATGTAATCGTTCTAACATGTTATAATCATCCGAAAAACAACTGGAGGTCATTTCTTGTTGAAAAAAATCGCGATTTTATTTATCCTGTTGATTACCCTGTCAGCATTTTCATCTGAAGTATACCTTATGGACGAAGAATTACCGCCAGAGCGCTTTCAAATGTTAGGTGACAATTTGTATATTTACTCGGTTAACCTTTTACAAAAACTGAAAACCGATTTTGAATGGGATAACATAAAAAAGACATTAAACGTTCAGTGGAACGGTAATTTTATCCAGTTCAACAACAATTCCACAAAAGTAACCCTCAATGGCGAACAAGTGTACCTGACGACTGCTCCCAGGATTATTAACAACCGATTTTTTCTGCCATTAATTGACACTTGCAGACTATTGGGTTTAAGAATGGTGAGTTTGGATAATAAATATTACATCTATTCATCGGTTTCAGAACTTGAGAATTATTACTGGATACCAAACGGACTCGTCCTCTCTTTTTCCAAGCCGGTAAGTGTTTCCGTTGCCAAACAGGGAAATAACAGCGCAATTTTTGAAGTCATTGGTGCTCGGACTGGAGTTATGATTAACACTCAAAACTCCATGAATGGCGTGAATGGATTTACAGGCGAAAACATCTCTGAAAACACGATGAAACCATTTCTCAGATTATCCTTTAGATTTGACAATGATATTTCTTTTGAACCTGTAACAATTGGTTCTACCGTCTACTTGATTAAAACAGATACATTTGTAGCAGTCGAAGATAAAGCGAAAGAAAATGACGTAAAAAGAATTGTCATCGATCCGGGTCATGGAGGTTTTGATCCTGGTGCCATCAGTTCTCGAGGATTTCAAGAAAAAGATGGTGTCCTTCAAATCAGCAAATTCTTGGCTAAAAAATTACAAGACAAAGGATATGAGGTTTATTTAACCCGCTCAAGGGATAATTACATAGAGTTGATGGAAAGGGGAAGGTTTGCCAATCAAAAGAATGCGGATCTCTTTATCAGTGTTCACCTCAATTCACTTGATAATTCAACGGTAGAGGGTGTGGAACTCTATTACTATTCCTTCTCAGAATACAGTTACACAGTAAGACTGGAAAGATTATACGGTGCGTCAGCCTTAAACGGGGAACAAATTCAAAAAAAGGTCTATAACAAAATCGATACAACACTCAAAAGCGAAGAATATGTACAAATGATGCGTGATGTCTTCATATCTCAAGACTTCAAGATGCATAAAACTGTACCTGAAGATTTTGCCGTGTTGGCTTATCCTGAAATGCCGGCTATCTTGATTGAATGTGGATTCCTTTCAAATCCATCTTTTGCTAAACAAATCCAACAGGCTCAATTCCAGGAACAAATTGCTGAAACCATCACAAAAGGTGTCATGAAGTTTTTTGGTGATACTGAAGAGGAAGAGAAGGAAACAAATTAAAAACGGAGGAAATAATTTATGCATAAGGCTCTATTAGTTGTGGATGTACAAAATGATTTTTACGAAACAGGCTCATTACCGGTCAAAGACGCCAGCCGGATCAATCCCGTAATTAACAAAACCATGGAACACAGAAGTTACAAAGCCATATTGGCCAGCCAAGACTGGCATCCGGCAAATCATGAAAGTTTTGCCGTCAATCAGGGGAAAGAACCCTTCAGCACATTTGACAACGGAAAAGGCATTGGACCTGTATTGTGGCCGGTTCATTGTCAACAGGATACACATGGGGCTGAATTTCACAAAGACATCAGCACAGAAAACTTTGACTACATTGTTAGAAAGGGAACCCATCCTCATGTGGATAGTTACTCCATCTTCAAAGAAAACAACGGTGCGGATTTGGGTATTGCTTCCCTTCTCAAAGCGTTGGACATTTACGAGTTAGACATTTGTGGACTGGCACTGGATTATTGTGTTCGCTATACTGTCCTCGATGCCTTGTTATTTGGCTTTAAAATCAATCTCATTATCAACGCTACCAAAGGGGTTGAAGCTCAAAAAGGCGATGTAAAAAAAACCCTGGAAGAATTTAAAAAAGCCGGAGTCAGATTTAAAGAGGTTTAATTAATGCCTTAACGGTTTCTTTGAAGTATTCACCTCTTTTTTTATAATTCTCAAATCTGTCAAAACTAGAACCCCCCGGGCTGAACAAAATCACGTCTCCGGGAGTGCTTTCTTGTATACATTTCTCAATAGCTTCATCCCATTGATCGAAAAGTTGCTTTTCAACCGAATCGTGAATCGAATCATATAATCTCTGAGCACTTTCTCCACACAAATATACCTTTTTAACACCTGTTGCTATAACACTTGACAATCGGGAGTAATCATCGCCTTTATCTTTCGCTCCTGCCAGTAAGCGTACATTCCCACTGTTTTTTCTAAATGAATCGATGGCTGAAATCAAAGCATGCGCGTTGGTAGATTTTGAATCGTTGACAAAGTTTCTCCCTTCCCATTCCAAAAAGACTTCCATCCGATGCTCACCAGACACAAAAGTGTTGATCCCTTTTTCGATCTGTTTAGCACCTATTGCAAAGTAAAAACAACAAAATGCTGCCAAAGCACTGTTTCTAAGATTATGAAAACCTTTAAGCTTCACTCCTGAAAGATCGACTGCTGTCTCCCGACCTTCTACAGAAAGTATCACACGATTTCCTGATTCGTCGATGACACAATTTAACCCTTCATTGACACCGTATTGATAAACTCCTTCTTTTTGAAATTCCTCCGGTAAGATTACATCTTTGGAAATATCCAAAATAGCCATCTTAGATTTCACATAAGCATCGTATCCGCCATGCCAATCCAAATGATCCTGGGCGATATTCGTTAATCCGGATAAATCGAAATATCTCTTCTTCTTACTCAAATGTTCGATCTGAAAACTCGACAACTCAAACACCAAGAACGCCTGACTTAAGTCCTTATTCATCAACTCAAAAGGTGAATAACCAATATTACCCACCGCATAAGCCTCATATGAAAGACTCAATATGTGCTGAATCAACTCCACAGTTGTGGTTTTACCGTTGGTTCCCGTGATGGCGATCATATGCCGAACAGGAGCTTTAGTCTCCAGAAACAGCTCAATATCCGTTTTAACGTCAACCCCACGCTTTTTCGCCTCTCTGTATATTTCATTATCCAATTTCACGGAAGGACTGATCATCAGCAACTCCGTATCCAACAATTCAGCCGAATGTTCGCATTCTTCGAATGCGATGTTATGTTGGATTACGAAATCTCGTTTTTCCTCAGCGATTTTGTCCGCTGAAGATACGAAGAAATCTTGTGGATTATCCCTGAAAGAATTTTTTAAGACGGCGAAATTACTAACGCCCAAACCTAAAAATGTCATTTTGTATTTCATGCTTACGCCTCTTTTTTGATATAAAAGAGCAAAAATCACATCGTCTGGTAATTAGGTGATTCCTTTGTAATACGTATGTCGTGTGGATGGCTTTCGGTACGTCCGGCGTTGGTGATTTTGATGAATTTGGCCTTTTTTTGGAGTTCAGTAATGGTTTTGGCACCACAATAACCCATTCCGGATCGCAATCCGCCACAGAGTTGATAGGCGATGTCTTCTACACTTCCCTTAAAGGGGATCATACCTTCTACACCTTCGGGAACCAGTTTTTCTTCTGAGGCACCGGATTGGAAATAGCGGTCGCTACTTCCTCGAACCATGGCACCAATACTTCCCATTCCCCGATAGGACTTGTATTTTCTGCCTTCGTAAAGGATGGCTTCTCCCGGTGCTTCTTCGGTTCCGGCAAAAATAGATCCCAACATAACACAAGAGGCTCCTGCAGCAATAGCCTTCACAATATCTCCTGAATAACGAATACCGCCATCGGCTATGATTGGAATGTTATACTCTGAGGCTGATTTCGCACAATCTTTTATGGCTGTGAGTTGGGGAACTCCGATGCCGGCTACTACCCGTGTGGTGCAGATAGAACCCGGGCCAATTCCCACCTTTACGGCATCCACTCCAGCTTCAATTAAGGCTTTTGTGGCCTCTGCAGTTGCAACGTTCCCGCCAATAATCTCTATCTCGGGCCAACGCTGTTTTAATTTTCTAATGGTATCTAAAACATTTTTCGAATGACCGTGGGCTGTATCTACCACAATGAAATCAACACGAGATTCTATTAACGCCTTGGCCCTTTCCATAGCATCTTGCCCTGTTCCAATGGAAGCACCTACAACGAGACGACCTTTTCCGTCCCTGGTGGCGTTGGGAAATTCAACGACACTGTTGATGTCTTTTATGGTAATTAATCCTTTGATGATGTTGTTTTCGTCAATAATGGGCAATTTTTCAACCTTGTTTTCATGAAGTATCTTTTTCGCTTTTAAAAGGGTAATTCCCTCTTTTGCCGTCACCAATTTTTCGATAGGTGTCATGAGTTCTTTCACAGTTTTTTTAGGGTCGTCTTCAAAACGAATGTCTCTGTTGGTTACCATTCCCAATAACTCTTTGTTCAAGTTAACAACAGCCAACCCACCAACCTTATACTCTCTCATCAAATCGTCAGCATCTGCCACATGCTTATCGGGGGCTATGGTTAATGGATCGTAGATAATTCCATTTTCAGTTCTTTTAATCCGGTCAACCTGTTCCGCCTGCTCCTTGATCGACATATTTTTATGAATAACACCTACTCCACCATTTCTCGCCAAAGCCTTAGCCATGGCATATTCTGTAACGGTATCCATGGCAGCACTAACCAATGGCATTTTTAAGCTTATTGTTTTTGTTAATCCGGTCTCTAAATTGGTTTCTCTGGGAGTTACTTCGGAGTAAGCGGGTGCAAGCAAAACATCATCAAAAGTAATACCTTCAATCATCTCCATTTTTTTCCTCCAATAATTAATTTATTCTACAATAAAAAAATATCTTTCCTTCAGGATTTCCTCTCTTGTATAATCGTATTCAATTCCATATTTTTCAACGATTTCGTTTTGTTTGACAGGTGCTATTTTACCAATTCGTGTCCACTCATATCTTGATAATGTATATCCCCCGGGTTCATATTCGGATAAGTACACAACATCCCCTGAATTGTAAGGAAAAGCGGGATTAAAATTCACCACTAATTTATTTTCGATCAAGGCAACATCCGGGTACTCTATCTCATTTTCTTGATTTTTAACCATAACTTGCGCCGTAAATTTTTCATTCCATATGGGAATGATATCTGCTGTATCTCCCTGTGAGTATTGAACTTTTCCAATAACGGCTGATAAATTAGGGGAAATCAAAAAACCCTTTTGAGGTATTGTATCAGTGGAAACGATTTTTAAAATTTCAGCATCTCTCGTTCCAAGAGTATTCACTAAAACACCAGTATGTACAAATTCTGAAAGATCCATTTGATCACTAATTGACATGAATTCCCGTAATTGCTCGTACTCTTGCTTGTAAATCATTGTAAATGAAGTACTTCTTAAACGCTCATATTCAACATCATCCAACAAAAAAGTCTTTTCGATATTATCGATAAAAACATTATAAGATAATCTCCATTTTTCAAGAAAAGAAAGGTTTTTCCTGACAAATTGACCAAGCATTTCGTATTGGTTTGTGAAAAAAAAGGTAAAAACCAACCAACTCATCAATAAAATAGAACACCATATAAAAGCTAATCTTTCTCCTTTAGTCATGAATCAAATAACCTCACGAATCAAAGGGTGAAGTGATCGGTTTCGTTGAATGACCATATTTCCACGAACACATATAAATTCGGGTTCCTGTGGAACTATGATATTGATCTCCAAAGCCTTTTTTATGTAATCAAGAAATCCGGAATAATTAGCCAATCCACCTGCAAAGATAATACCTCTTTCCATGATATCTTTGATTAATTCCGGGGGAATACCTTCCATACTTTCCCTAATTGAAGCAACAAGAAATTCCAATTGTTTCAACATCACTTCCCAAATTTCATTGACGCTGATAAATTTTTTCTTCGGCAACCCGCTTTTTTTATCGATTCCTACGATAGGCCCAATCTTTTGGTCTATGGTTGCTTTTTCACTTAAGGTTCTTTTTACCATTTCCTCAACGGTATTTTCTCCCAATAAGATTTGATGCGTTTCACTCATGTAAAATGAAACCAATCTTTTTAAGGTTTTCAGGCTAAAATCCGGTGTTGCTGAATAAACAACATTGGACAAAGAGAGTAGGGCCACTTCAGTATGTTCTGCACCGACAATAACAATCATGTTTCCCTTTGATTCGGCAATATCAATTCCGGCACCAACAGTGGCTGAAACAGTAGAGTCCAAAAGATAAACCCTTGAAGCACCCGCTTCAATAATCGCTTCGCATAGAGCTTCTTGTTCCACTACGGTGGCATTTACCGACGTGTTGATGACAAAATACGGTTTAAACAAACCTTTAATATTCTTTTTATCGAAAAACAACAACCGAAGCACTTGAATCATGACATTATAATCACAAATATGCCCTTCCTTGACTGGTTTGATAAAACGGAAATCCGGGGGTAGTTTCCCCATCAGTTGTTTCGCAGTATCACCCACAGCTGTTGTCTCATTGTAAGCGTTTTTCAGCAGAGCATTTGCAGTATTTAGGATTATCTCACCTGATTTATCGCATATTTTAAGAACATCACTGCCTGCATCCAAGCTGAAGATGTTTCTGAGCAAAAAAACCCCTTCTTTCCTAAAGGGACGGGAAATCCCGACCTTTTTTACAGTAAATGAACAAATAAACCACTTCTCAGTTTTGGCTCAAACCAAGTCGATTTTGGAGGCATCGTTTTGTTAGCATCTGCCACATCCAACAGTTGCTCCATCAATGTGGGGTACATGGAAAATGCGCATTTCCATTCTCCGATGTTTACCTTATTTTCCAGTTCTCTCAACCCTCTTATGCCACCTATAAAATCGATTCTTTCATCGGTTCTTGGATCTTCTATTCCCAAGATCGGATTTAACAAATTATCCTGTAATATTGCAACATCTAATGATTTCACCGGATCATTCTTATCAAAGCTGCCCTCTTTGGCCTTTAAAGAATACCATTTTTTACTTAAATAAAGGCCAAATTCCTTACTGGTGGAAGGAGAATAAGAAATCTCGCCTTCTTCTGCCACATCAAAGGATTCTTTAACTTTGTCCAAAAACTCCTTTTCTGTCAATCCGTTTAAATCTTTCACAATTCTGTTGTAGTCTAAAATCTTCAGTTGTTTGTGTGGAAATAAAACAGCTAAAAAGAAATTGTACTCTTCCTCACCGGTATGATTTGGATTGTTTTCTTTTTTGATATCCCTTACACGAGAAGCTGATGCAGCCCGATGGTGTCCATCTGCAATGTACAAAGATTCTACCGATTTAAAAGCATCCACCAATTCATTGGTGTTGGTCACTTTAAAAACCCGATGTCGACACCCGTATTCATCGGTCAGGTCGTAGAGTGGTTCGTTGTGTGTATTTGCCATAATCAATTCGTCTATCCGTTCAACACTTCGGTAAGTAAGAAAAACAGGACCTGTATTGGCATTTGTGGCTAAGATGTTATTAACCCTGTCATCCTCTTTCTTTTTTCTTGTAAACTCGTGCTTTTTGATTTTGGAAGCCTGATACTCATCTACCGAAAAACAACCTGCAATACCAACCTGTTTATGCCCTTTCCATTCTTGTTCATAGCAATAAAGCTGTTCTTCCTTTTCTTGGATCAAAATACCCTCTTCAATAAATTTGTTTAAGTTCTCCGCTGCTTTTTGATAGACCAGTTTGTCATATGGATCAACAGAACGATCCAAATCTATTTCAGGCTTCACAACATGCAAGAATGAATAAGGATTATCTTTAACCTCTTCTCTTGCTTCCTCTGAATTCAGTACATCGTATGGCTTGCTGGCCACCTTTTCAACTAATTCCTTTTTTGGCCTGACAGCCTTAAAAGGCTTTACAATTGACATGTTACCATCCCTCCTCTATGTTAAATCGATCTATGTTTCTTTTATATTGTCTTTTTTCTATCTTTTTTATCTGTCCGGTGTCTATTAGTTCACGCAAAACCTCTCTTACCAGATTGTAGGAGTAAAAACGCGTAAAAAAGCGTTCCGTAAACGTTTCCAGCTTTTCCATCTGTTTCAATAACTGTATCCTGCCGTGAAAATCTTCCTGATTGATAAAAGCACTGATCCTTCCGGCCAACTGAGTTGTCAAATTTGTGTGTTCTTCTAATAAGTTATCCGTATCGTAGTCATATACTCTGATTGTGGAATCAACAACCGCCTCTGCAGTGAAAGTGTGACGGTTGTTAGTTAGTGGTGCAATCCCTATAAACTGAGGCCTTATAATAATATCCAGCAGGGTTAAAGACTGAAAGGCAAGGTATGTAACGACCTTGCCTTCTATTAATTTATAAATCTTTCTGTCCGTTTCACCTTGAATAAAGATCAATTCGCCGGCAGAAAAATTTCTATTTTCCATTTACGACTCCCTTACCCAGTTCTCCCTTACCAGTTGCGTTAAAAAACTCATTGTCCTCATCTTTTTGAGCAATATGCTCATACCATTTGTACGCCTCTTGTGCAAATCTGCTGATGATCGCATCCAAATCTGAATTATCCAGTTTTTCCTCAACCTTGTTTCTTAATGAGGGTTTTAATTCCCACTTCTTTTCCTTTTCAGGTGTAAAGATGATTTTTTCAATATCCTTTTCAGTTATTTCTTCATCAACTTTCTTTAAAAGCTTAAAAGTGGTTTCGATAAAGACGTCACCAACTTCCCGGGAATGTTTTTTCAATTTGATCTCTTTATGATAACTGGGTGTCAGCTCCTTTTCAAAGTGTACATAAGAATACATCTTTTCGCCGGATCTCTTCATCTGTGAATTCACCTCCTCGTTATATCTGCCATTTTGTTCCTTCAGGACCGTCTAAAAGCTGGATTCCTTTTTGAGACAAACTGTCCCTTATGAAATCAGCCTGTTCGTACATCTTCTTTGATCTCAGTTGGGCTCGTAATGAGATCAAAGTTTCCATGACATCATCAAATGCGGAACCTGATTGTTGTTGTTTTTTTGAGGGAACTTCTGTGAATAATCCCAATACATCTCCAAATTCCCCTTTGATGATCCAATAAGCTTCAGTGAGTCTTTCCTTATCCTTAGTCGTATTTATTTCCTTAACCATGTCAAATATCATTGAAAGCACTTTGGAAGTGTTAAAATCATCATCCAAGTATTCTACAAATCTATCCCGTTTATCTTTCACCCATTGACTTTCCCTTTTCAAATACGGAGGGACGCCATCAAACAGTTCCTCAATCCTGGCCAGTGATTCGTTTACTCGATTAGCTGCCTTTTTCCATTCCTCAAATCTATCTACTGAATAATCAATTGGGCTTCTGAATTGAGTGGAAAACAGGAACATTCTCACTGCGTCACGACCGTATTTCTTCAAGGCTTCACGAACTGAAATGATGTTGCCCGTGGATTTTGCCATCTTGGCACCGTTCATCTGCAGCATACCGTTGTGAAGCCAATAACGCGCAAAAATTTTACCGGTACATGATTCACTCTGTGCCCGTTCGTTCTCATGATGTGGGAATATCAGATCGTTCCCACCCGCGTGAATATCAAAGGTCTCCCCCAGAATACTGGTGGCCATGACGGAACATTCTATATGCCATCCGGGTCTTCCTTTTCCCCATGGACTTTCCCAACTGGGTTCTCCGGGTTTGGCAGGTTTCCACAAGGTAAAATCCCCTGGGTTTCTCTTTCTTTGGTCCACTTCGATCCTGGCACCGGACATCATGTCTTCAAGTTTTCTGTGAGATAACTGACCATAGCCTTCATATAACGTGACATCATAAAAAACCTCACCATCAACTACATAGGCAACCCCTTTGCTGAGTAGTTTTTCGATGAAAGCAACAGTTTCTCCCACATAATTGGATGTTCTCGGATGAATGTTTGCATCTCTGACTCCAAGATGTCTCATATCTCTCAAGTATTCCCGTATGAACGTTCTGGTAATCAAGTCAAAATCCCAACCTTCTTCATTGATTCGATTGATAATCTTGTCATCGATATCGGTAAAATTCATGACATAAGTCACTTTAAACCCCCTGTACTCAAAATAGTTGCGGAGGGCATCAAAAACAACAGCCGGTCTGGCATTTCCGATATGAACTGTATTGTAGACTGTAGGCCCGCAAACGTACATACTGACTTGATTTTCTTTAAGAGGTACAAACGCCACCTTTTCTTTGGCCAAGGTATCGGTAAATCTGATCATATCATATCCACTACTCTTTCCAAGCGTTTTAACATTTGATTTCTACCAATTAGATGAATAACATTAACAAGCTCTGGTCCGTCTTCTTCACCGGTCAAAACAACTCTTAGCATATGGTAAAACTTTTTTGAGTTAACCTTCACGCGTTTGGCTACCTCTTTGAAAAGCTGATAAATATCGGGGATATTCCACGAATCTGCAGATTTTACTTGATGATAGAGTTCGATAAAAGCGGGATCGGTGTCATCATCTTTGATCTGTTGAGCCCACTCTTTTTTGAAAATCGGTTCTTTAAAGAACACTTCCAATTTTTCCGGGATTTCGTCAAACTGGTGGATCTTCTTTTTCAAAGATCCCACAGCCTCTCTAATCCATTTGTAATTGGACTTAAAGTGCGTCTCGTCCATCAAACCGGACGCTATAATATATTTTTTGGCGTATCGGGTGAGTTCATCGTCATCCAATTCACGAATATAAACACCGTTCATCCACCTGAGTTTTTGCTCGTCATAGATAGCCGCGCTGGAATTGACCCGTTCAATGGTAAATTCTTTTACCATCTCCTCCATGGACATGATCTCCTTTTCGTCAGGATGCGACCAACTCAAAAGAGCCAGATAATTCATGATGCTTTGAGGTAAATAACCCATCTCCTGATATTTTTCAACAGAAGTAGCGCCGTGTCGCTTACTCAATCTGGCACCATCAGGTCCCAGTATCATTGAAACATGAGCAAATTCCGGCAAAGGGTATTCCATCCCTTCAAATACTGCCAATTGTCTAAGCGTATTGGAGAGATGATCATCTCCCCGAATGACATGGCTGATTTTCATGAGGGCATCATCCACCACAACGGCAAAATTATAAGTCGGTAAACCGGTGCTTCTTAATATAACAAAATCTCCCACAGTGCCTTTTTTAAAGGTGACTTCACCCTTAATCAGATCATTGATCGTATAATCCTTATAAGGCATCTTAAAGTAGATAACCGGCTCAATACCTTTAGCTTTGTATTCCTCTCTTCTTTCAGGGGTATCAAATTGGCTTAACATCTCTTCGTTGTAATGAGGAGATTTCTTTTGAGCCAACAATTCCTCTCTAATCTTCTCCAACTCTTCCGGATAAACATAGGCTTCATAGGCTTTGTCTTGTTCCACCAATTGATGAGCCATCTTTTTATAGATATCCATTCTCTCTGATTGTCTATAAGGGCCATATTCTCCACCAACACCGGGTCCTTCATCCCATTTGAATCCAAGCCATTCCATGGTATTCAACAAGGATTGTTCCGACTCAGCGGTAGACCTTTCCAAATCCGTATCCTCTATCCGTAAAATAAATTTTCCGTCATTATGTTTTGCAAACAGGTAATTAAACAAAGCGGTTCTCGCACCGCCAACGTGTAAATAGCCCGTAGGGCTGGGAGCAAATCTCACCCTGATCATTTCTCTACCTCCAAAAAGATATAAACTGTTGTGTTATAGTATAACATAGGGAGCCGTTGCTGTCTTCTTATAATTCCATCAGCCTTACCATTCCTACCATCATACCCAAGATTTTTGTTCCTTTTTCAGGAACTCTCTTTTTCTTTATTGAAGGATTGAGAAATACCACTTCGTAAACATCAGCCTGCTTGGAAACCCTGCCAATATAAAGTTCTCTGTTATGCAGCAACGCCGTAATATTTCCTTTGATAGAATTGACAGATGAAAAGATAATCACGTCATCCATGAGATAAAATGGATACATGTACCGGGAAAGAACCGGTCCCAGCTTAACAGCAAGGTCCCCTTTTTGAAAGAGGACATGTCTTTCAGTAGAAATCAAAGGCGGTTCGTTTTTAGGATTATATTCAAAAACGGTTAATGTCTTATCCGCTTTAGGATTAGGATCATCACTGAATCCAAAAAGATAATCGTATGAACAACCAAAAAAACCCTTTATCCTTTCTAAAATTTCTTCCCTGGGCATTCGTTTTCCTGTTTCATACATCCCAACGGCATTCGTACTGGATTTGATGGCATTGGCAAGTTCCTCCTGTGAAAGCCCTTTTTCATTTCTTAGTTCTTTTAAACGTTTGGCAAATTTATCTCTAAACATGTCATCCCTCCCCTTGTTAGTTTATCACGAATCGTA
>JASUTC010000110.1 GCA_030445775.1 Thermotogaceae bacterium
TTCCTTTAAGAGGGCGTTATTGGGTTTCTTCGGTCTTCTTTTTCGGCTTTTCGTATGCTCACTTAAGGGGCGATTCGTGAATCGCCCCTACAGTATATTGCGGCTACGGAAGAAAAAGCACTGGGGCTAAAGAAAAAAAGCACTGGGGACGGTTCTTTTTGCTGAAAAATGCCTCTATAAAAACATGAATAGAGGTTAACGAAAAAACCAAGCGTTAGTAATTCAGGAATGACAATGTTGCTTTCAGGATTTCTTTGAGTGTTTCTTTGTTGGGTAAAAGTTGCATATCGGGCAATAGGCTCTTTTGCTTCACCTTCTGACAATGTTTAACAGCCAATGAACCTCACTTCCTGAGATAATCAGAGGAGATTCTCTCATCTCAGAAACATGCATGTAAGTTCCACTCATATTATCTATTTTTTCCCTGTTTTTATCATAAATGTATTCGTTGATATACTGGAATTCATCGATGATTTGGACGATTTTTGACACCTTTTAATCGTCCAATGGTTGCAGGGGCTTCACTTGCTATTTTCCACATAAAATGCCAGTTATCTTCTTTTATATAACCAGCCATTGTAGCTAATCGAAAAATAAAAGGGAATGACATCCAATTCTTCTTTCCTCCCTACAAAAAAGTTTAGGGTTTCCAATCTTTTCAGGAAGCGCAATTTCTACTTTTTTAGGCCTCTTAAACATGCACATTTCCCTTTTTTTACTTGATAATCAATTATACATTAAACACTTTAACAATCAAAAAATATAATTGACTCAAAGTATAATGAACATTATGAACTGATGACTGGCTATTTCATGTGCCATTTGTGCGACCAAGGTCCCGTGAAATTTCGGATGTGGACATACACAAGCTTTTTTGTTATAATCAAGTTGACCTCCATCCTTTTTATCAAGGGAAACCGGTGAGAATCCGGTACGGGGACGCCACTGTAAATGGGGACTGCGAATCACACCAGGACTTGATCGGCAAGTTCAAAGCCACTGTGAGAAAAACTCATGGGAAGGCTTGATTCAAGGGATGATCCATCAGTCAGGAGACCTGTTAAATAGGATGGAAAAAGATCCTCCGAACCCGGGGGTCATTTCATATATTTTAGGAGGTTTTACAATGAAAAGGTTTTTACTTACGCTTTTTGTGATGCTTGCATTTGTCAGTGTTTTTTCTTTCTCAATCGTGGATGATTTAGGCAGAGTGGTGGAAATCGACAAGGCACCTGAACGGGTCATTATCGCAGCACCGGTCTTTACGGATTATCTTGTCCGGTTGGGTGTTTCCGACAGGATCGTTGGGGTCACCGAGTATGATCCCTTTGATGCTGAAAAAATCGGCCTTTCCACCCCATTAAACATCGAAAAAATCGTTTCCATGGAGCCGGATATCGTCTTTGTAGCCGGGGGTTATCAGGGTCCGGAAGTTTACAAACTGGAAAAATTCGGTCTGACAGCGGTCAGTTTAAATCCAACCAATTTAGAATCGATTTTCAGAACCATGAACATCATTGCAGCCATATTCAATCAAAGTGAAAAAGGACAGCAACTGGTTGAAGCTGCCCAAGAAAAAATGCTCAACATCTCCAGAGATAAGGCCTACAAGATCCCCATAGAAGAGAGAAAAACAGTCTTTTATGCCATGATATCCGGAAATGAAGTCAAGGATTTGTGGACATGTGGCCAAGGCTCTTTTTTGAATGAAGTCATCTCCATGGCCGGTGGAGTGAATATCGCTGGAAATTATTCAGGTGCGAACGGCTGGTTACCCATTAGTGTAGAATTTGTCGCTGCAAAGAACCCGGATGCCATTTTGGTTCCCTATTACTACGAAGGTAATGCGGAAGTATCAGAAAGAGTAATTATGGGATTTTCTCCTTGGAGCCAGATAAACGCCGTTAAAAACCAGGAAATATATGGCATTAACGGAGACAAATCCAATCACGCCAACT
This sequence comes from Thermotogaceae bacterium, assembly GCA_030445775.1. Classification (GTDB taxonomy): domain Bacteria; phylum Thermotogota; class Thermotogae; order MWEM01; family MWEM01; genus JASUTC01. The sequence goes on from JASUTC010000110.1 coordinate 1,959, forward strand.
TCAACCTCATCGATCTAATGGAAGAAATATACATCAAACTGTATGGAGACAATTAAAGTTGACCAATAGGAAGACACGTTTCTTCGGATTACGCAAAGGAGGCGGGTTAGTCGCCCTCCTCCTGGTAATCTGTATTTTTATTCTTTTCCTGTTCATCAACCTTTCCATCGGTACCATCAAAATACCCATTCCGGAATTGATTCGATTCTTCACGTTTAACGAATTGGAAGACCCCATCAACCGAACCATTCTCATGGACATCCGTTTGCCAAGAATCCTGCTGGGCATCTTCTCGGGAGCCATTTTAGCCATTGCCGGTAACTTATTTCAAGCACTTTTAAGAAATCCTCTTGCGGATCCATATATCCTGGGAGTATCCTCAGGAGCAGCCTTTGGAACCGTTTTGACCATTGCACTCTTCGGAGCCGGAGGCGTCTTACCCGCCATTTTCTACAATCTTCCCATCATGGCCTTTGCCTTCGCGTTGATTGTGGCCTTCGGAACCTATTTCATAGCCAAAAAAGGGGGGAAGATTCCCGTTGTGGACCTCATCCTGTCCGGCGTCATCATGAATTTTCTCTTCAACGCAGGGACGACATTTATCATCGTTTACGGATGGAGAAACGTCCAACAAGCCTCATTTTGGCTTATGGGGTCACTTTCAGGAGCAGTATGGGAAAAAGTATACAGTATGGGAATCGTTGCCGTAGCAGGTGTTGTAATGGGAATGGTACTATCCAACAGCCTGAACGCCATCTCCATGGGAGAGGAAGAGGCCATGAACGTGGGCGTGAATGTAGAAAAGTTGAAAATCTTTATCTTTATCGCAGGCACACTGATGACAGCTTATACCGTAACCGCAACTGGGATTGTGGGTTTTGTCGGCCTCATCATGCCCCACACCGCCCGCCTCTTAGTGGGACCCAATCACAAAGTCTCCGTCCCCGCCAGCGCTATCCTGGGTGCCGTCTTTTTAACCACCTGTGACACCATCGCCCGCTCAGCCTTCCAACCCTCCGAAATGCCCCTGGGAACCATTACAGCCCTTATTGGTGCACCCGTTTTTATCTTTCTGCTACGAAAGAGCAGAAAGTGATAATGAACATTTAATCAAAAGAAATCAGTTTCGAAGAATTCACCATTTTTCATCTTCTCAACAACATCCTCCGTAATCGAAAAACGGTATTCCGCAGTAAATTCCAATCGGGGGTACGTTGAATTTTGATCCTTCACCAAGTCCTCATTTTGAACAAAAGTTGTCCCCAAAACCCCGGATGAAGTAATATTGTCCGTTACATTCCAAGAACCATGTATACCCACCGTGGTTTCTTTTTGAAGTACCGGATCATCCAGCCATCTGAAATGATCATGTTCCTTCCAGTCCGGTGGCAAAGGAGAAAAAGGATCCCGGTGACCAAACACCAAATATTCGCCATGCAATCCCAAAGTGGCCGTTTCAAAGGTTCGGGTATATTTCACACTGAGAGCGGCGTTGTTCTCCCCGTATTTATAACCAATCATATTGTATTCAAGAGGCAACTCCGGATATTCATCGTATCTCACATACTGATAAGGATATTGTCCCGTTCGCTGGAACGTGTATCTACTGGCACCGGCAAATTCAAAAGCCAAAAAATCCCGCCCCAATGAAACATCCAACCCGGTATTCCACGCAACCTTTCTCACGCCGGCTTCATCATTACTCCAACTCCAGTCATCCACAAGGACTTCTGCAAAACCTCTTTTAAACGGGGAATTTCCCGGGAAGTTGAATTCAACAAACCCCCCCACCATACAATTATCATTTTCAGGACTGTACCATGGGGCATTCTTCGTATTTCTAATATCCTGAGAATTGATATACGGAAAAGGAGAAAAAAGATAATAAAGATCCAAATCCCTACCCATGAACAGGACAGCCTCCTGAAAACCCACATTGAGAAAGTCAAAGGGATGGAAAGTAGTTTTTCTGTAATAAACCGATTTTACCACTTGCGTATTTTCATTGTTCAGAGGATTGATATAACCTGTCCTCAAAAACAACAAATCCTGCTGGAAACTCAGCCAATCAAAAGGGCGAAAAATCGTTTTCAACGAAGGATAAGGAGTATTGTTGGAAGAGATAAACAAGGGATATTCACTTCCCAAACCTTCATTAAGTGATTGCAACCCTACTGAAAGTTCAAATTCAGGAATGGAATAAGTCAACACACTCTCTCCAAAAGGATAATAGGTATCTTCAAACAATTTAACCTTTTGAGGCCATTTGAGCTTGATATCCCCTATCACATAATTGGTTTCAAGGATTTCAGCATTAAAGGTGAAATCATGCCATTGAGCATCTACGCCCAACCCCCACATAATCCCCTGTTCACTGACAATTTTATTCTCCTTTGTTTGAAAAAAGGCATACACATCGATCGTATAACTAAAAGCGATTGAGAATAAAAAAAGAAATAGAAACAATGCCATGATTCTTCTTTTAAAGATTTTTCCCATACAAATCATACCTTCGTTTTTTTGTGGTCCAAATGATTTCGCTTTACGGGATATATCAACAAAAACCATGGGGTAGATATTGCCGCCTGCATCCAAAATTGCAATGTATTAATAGTGGTTGGCAAAAGCGATTCAAAAAAGCCTTTCCCTCCAAAAATCATTCTGGTATAAACACCTAACAAACCATATGAAAAACCAACTAAAAAAATGATAATCGAAAAAGGCGAAAAGATTCCAAACAGAAAAAAGAGGGAGAAGGCAGACGGAATATTCTGAATATAGGAGCCAAAAGTCTCCTGTTCAAACAGATGATAAGCAATGTTCCTACACCATTTGAAACGTTGTTGAAAAAAGTCTCGGAAGTTTTCCGGTGCCTTTTCATGGACAAATAAAGTTTGAAAATGGTAAATCTTCTTCCTCGCAGCTTGTAATTGCCTTCCCATTTCATGATCATCCCCGGGAATGAAATCTGAATAGTTCACCAGCTGAGCCGCTTCCCTCTTAATTAAAATCCCACTGCCTGGGAAGCAATAATCAGTAATACCCAAAACCTTTAAGGCCGTGTTGTTTAATTCTTCCGTATCGGATACCTTCGTTGGCAACAACTCACTTAAATCATTACGGCGGCTGAAATGAACCACATCATAATCTTGAGTTTCAAGAAAACCGACCGCCTTTTCCAAATCAGCCTCCTCAATCAAACTGTCCGCATCGTTGATCAAAAGAATCTCCGCCTGAGTCTCTTTAATAAAACTTTCAAAACCCATCCCCTTGGGATGGAGAATCTTATCCGTTCTTACCAGATGTTTGACTGTCAAACGATTCTGCCATTTTGAAGCCAAATCCAAAAGTTGCTCAAAAGAGCCATCATCCGAGCTATCATCGTAAACACATATCTTAAAACTATCCGGAAACGACAGATAATGTTTTAACACTTTGATTAAATGATCCCCTTCATTTTTTGCCACAATACACAACTCAATGTTCTTCTCACCGAGACCCGTTTTACAGGTTTGAATCATCTTTTTTTCACGTTGCTTGG
>JASUTC010000111.1 GCA_030445775.1 Thermotogaceae bacterium
AATTCTTCTGGAGTCCTTTGGCTATTATATACACTTCACAAAAAACAATAAAGCAGCTTATTTTAAAGCAATGATCGACTCTCCATACAATTCTGAGAATTTGTTGAAATTTATTCAAAATAATCTTCGAAACATTTAATGGTTCCACTGCAAAAAGGTCATTTTCAAAGACATAATCGGAAAATTAAGCATCATTTCACTTGCAGGAGGACACAAGCTTTTTTCACCCCCCTGAAGCTTAAATTTTGGCAACTTAATTATAAAGCAGTCTTTCATGATAATCAAATCTTTTTTGCTATAATGGCTTTTGTTGCTATTACTTATTAGTTGACATTGCTTTTTTCGAACATAGAATAAGAATTCAAGGAGCATACATGAAAAGGAATTTTACTCTCTTTCTTTCAGGAAGATTTGTTTCATTGCTGGGAACATCCATTCAACAAATTGCCATCCCACTGTTTATTCTTCAATTAACGGGTTCTGGAACGCGGGTGTGATTGGGGATAGGGTGAACAAGAAAAAGGCAATGATTATCTGTGACTTTCTCAGTGGAGGGATCATCCTGCTCATGGCTTATCTCACCCATTTACAGATGATTACTTTTGAACTGTTGCTGATCCTCCAGATTCCCTTGGCTGTTATCGCTTCTTTTTTTGGGGTTGCCACTTCTTCTTTTCTCCCTCAAATCATCGAAAGAAAGAGTGTTTTGAAAGCAAATTCCATTAAAAGTGCCCTGGATAACATCGCCATGATAGCCGGGCCATCCATAGCCGGGATTCTGTTTGGGTTTGCCGGGATTGAAATCATCTTTATTCTCAACGCCTGTTCTTTCATCCTGTCTGCCATCAGCGAGATTTTCATTCATTACAAGCATATCAAACCGGAGCCGTTCAGAGGAAATGTATTAAAACTCTTCGTTTCTCAGACAAGGGAAGGTCTCGCACACATAAAAAGCGATCAACAACTGGTTTTACTCTTGCTTTTTGGAGGCGTGATTCTGAATTTTTTGATTGCCCCATTTGTGGGAGTCATTGTGCCCTATGTATCCAGGCAAGTTTTAGGTTTTTCCGCCACTCAGTTCGGATTGCTTGAATCGATTGCCAGTGTAGGTATTCTATCTTCTTCCATACTGATTGCCTTTCTTTCCAGAAAGATTAATAACAAACGGTTGTTTTCAATTGGAATCATTGCTCAAAGTATTGCGTTGATCTTGTATACCGTTATTGTATTTCCATCGGTTAGAAATGCGACTTTGTTATCCCCATGGATGTTATTTTTTCTCATTGCCGTTTGTCTTTTTTTCTATCGCTTTTTCAACAGCATCGTTTCCATTCCCATCATGAGTTATCTACAGCTCAAAGTAAAAGAATCCATGCTGTCACGATTTTTCTCCCTTCTGACCCTGTTCAAAGATATCACAGTACCAATCGGTATGGCTTTATTTGGTTTCTTGCTGGATAAGGGTCAAACCCATATCCTGCTGGTGATTATTAGTCTTTCCGGGTTGGTGATTTCTATTGTCTTTATACGCAGGATTGAGTTAGCATGATGTCTGTTTTTAAGAAGTGATTTTTAAATCAAAAGCAAACTGAATACTTGCCAAAATTGTACCTGATAAACACTTTGCCAGAATCACTGAAATAGAGCATCTTTTGTTAGTTTCATTCTTCACTTTCCAGTGTAGTTAAGAAGACTTTAATTTCACTAGTAGTATTCTTCCAAATCTTATTCAATGATTTTACAAGCGGTTCTAATTCAATCCAATTAAGATAGAATGAATAGGAATGTCTGTAAAAATGTCTGAATGACAGATATCGAGATAATAATAACATCGTGCTGATTGAAATAACCGAATCCCTTTTTTTATTTGGCTCTGACATTTTTCTTAAAATTTCTTTATGCCATTGTGCATCATCGACGATCTCGAGATCTATCTTTTTTATGATGATCTGGAAGATATTCTCTATACCATTATAGAAAGAATGTAAAATTGAAGCAAAAGCAGCAAGCTCGACTAAATCGGGTGATGACTCTTCAACTTTCGAAAAAAGTGTTTGATAAGAATCAAGCAATGTGTTTATTTGGTTGATTTCAAAGTTGATCTTCTTGATTGTGTTTTCATGCAACAAGGATCAACTCATTTTCCCTGATGAGGAATTCTGAAAAGGCATCTCCATTTTTAAGTTGAATAAGATCCACCGGGTGTTCTAAAGTCATAATGAGCTCTGCATAAATAGCAAAAAACATTCCTTCCGGACATTTTTCTACGGCAAGGTCAATATCTGAGCTTCTGTTTCCAGTTTCATTCGCCAAAGAACCGAAGAGATAAACCTTTTCGCAACCATGGTTTTTCAATATTTGAATTGCCTTTTCAATATCATTTTTAAATTCATCGGGTATTTTTTTCATTTAACACCTTTTGTTATTTTTTTTCATTTACTTTCGGTTAGTTCTTAATAAATTATATCATAGGTTAAAAAAAAGGAATCCAAGTTAAAATTTGAAAACCGCTGAATCCATCTGATATCCTCTTTTATTTTACCCACCTCTTTTTCTTAAAATGATTTCTTTAAATATAACACGAAATGTGACTAAATCTACTAATTTTCTTTCTCAACAGGCGTATACATAGCCTCAATGGGTGTCGCATTCAATTTTTCCCTTTCCATTCTTTCAGAATAATCAGATTCCAGCATGGACATGAAATTTGAAAAATATTTCAAATTCTGCATAATATACATGAGGATTTCCGGGTAATCGGTAATAATATAATCGCTATTGAAAAAAATGGCTTCAAAAATGCGGTACGAATCATCTTTGACGGTCCAGACCAGAAAGAGTTTGTCGCTTTCCTTGATTCGCATTGCTTTGTCTTCCGTCAAATATGCCAAATCGACAGCCAATCCATCCGTCAGGAGTGTTTCCGGCATGGGTACGTAGAATCCGATTAGGATGGTTTTGATTGCTTCGCAGTACGTCTCAATATATTTCAAGGCGCTGTAATCGAAAGAGGAAATTAGACATTCGTCAACCATGTCAAAATCAGTGATGATGCCACACAATCGGTCGAGATAGTCGGGGGATTCTCTGCCGTGGGTCTTCAATTCAATGTTCACAAGCACTTCTCCCTTTGCGATTTCCAAGGCCTCTTCTAAAGATATGAACGTTGATTTCTTCAATCCTTTGATGGGAATACTTTTTAATTCCTTGAGAGTCAGCTCATTAATCCTTTTATCCTGTCCCGTCAAACGAGATATATTCAAATCATGACTAAGCACAAAATGCACATCGGCTGTTTCCATAATATCGATTTCAATGGCATCAAATTGATTGGATACAGCATATTCAATGGCTTCAGCCGTGTTTTCTGTGACAATTTCGCCACCCGCACGATGCACCATCACTTTGCTTTTGTTAAAATTGATATCCTGGAAAATGAAAAAACCGATAAAATTCATTCCAAGGGAAAAAAGTATCAGGAAGATGTTTCTGGCGAGAACCAAAATGATCAGCCCCACAATGGAAAGAACATACAGCATATGATGGCTTTTGATGTATTCTCTGATAGTGACTGAAATATCCAGATGATGAATGATATTGGAGGTCAGGGGCAGATTCAAAAAGGGAAAGATCATTAAAAAAACGATCATAATCCGCCAGTTAGAAAAAGATAAGGCAAAACGCACTCTACTAAAAAGCGACTTGGCAATGGTGACAATCGTAATCTTTTTCTTGTTGTAAATCTTTTCGCTGATCAGAATATACAAGGCAAATTCCAAATACAAAATCACCATATAGAGCAAAAAACGGATCACATACCCGGAACCAACAACCAAAAACTGTTCCATACTTAAAAGCCGTCGAATGATAAAATGCTCAAAGAAAGGTATAATCACCAATATGGAAAGAAAATGATAGACAACCAAAATATAGAGGAAGTAATACCACAAACCGTAATAGGTATCAATGATGGTGTTTTTAAAGATTGTACTGAAATAACCTTTTTTCATACCGATTCCCCAAAGCCGTTTTTGTTCGTTTATTGGGGATTATACACTTTTTCAGGAACATAAAAAAGAAGTTGCTTAGCTGTTGAAGGAGAATTAAATAAATCCTTTGTTTTTAAGTATTTCTTCATACTCTTCTTGAGACATTTTTCCATCGATGAGATCAAGCGTTTCTTGTTTATTTAAATGCAACTGTTTTGATATTTTATTTAGTAAAAAATCACCATAATCTTTCGAACCATGACTGATAAAAGATTTCACACGGGTTCTGAACCCTTCTTTTGTATAATAGATAAATCTTTTATGATGAGTATCGCTCTCCCTAAATCCCATTTTTTTCAAGGCTTTTTCTATATGCTTACTGTGCCTGCTGGTCAATCCTGTAAACCTCCCAGTTTCGGAATTTCTTTTGAAGCGTTTTTGCATCCTCAGTCATTTTTTCTTCAGAAAATCCAAGATCTTCATAATTATCCGCTGCCATCAGTAAAGCTTCCTTAATAGCTTCCTTTTGGGTTTTTCCGCCTTCTCGGATAGCCAAGGAATCATCCCTAACATACACCCAACCCTCGGCCTCTTCAGTGATGGTGAATTTAATCGGCTCATTGGGTTTAAAAAGCTTCCCATCTATGATGAATTCTGTTATTTCCAATAAATCATATCCCGATTTTTTTTGTTTAAACACGCCAGTATAACTGTACATTCGTTCACCTCCAGAATTACAATTCCCCATGATAATTAGATTATAGCATCTTAAAGGATTAACCCTTACCAATATCGGAAACTTTAAACCATTCCATTTTTCTCTTGACTTACATCAAAAAGAATATCAAAAACAAATTCTTGATACCTCTTCTTAAAATTCTGATCAGAGCAAAATTTCCTATACAGCCCTGAATGAGTAAAAACCAAATTCTGCATCAATTTCATGACTTTTTCATCGGACGTGATTTTTGCATTTTCCTTATCCGAATTTTTGATGGATTTCAGCAAATCAAGATTCTGTTTTAAT
>JASUTC010000112.1 GCA_030445775.1 Thermotogaceae bacterium
ATTAGTTGGTTCAATGGCGAATGTTTTAAATTGCAGCTTTCAATTATTGTTATCACCTGCGATTTTAAGTTCACAGGAAACGAAGAAGGTCTTTCTAAGTGAACCTCAGATATCAGCTGTTGTAAACATGTGGCGGGAAATCAATACAGCCATTTTTTCCATTGGTCCTGAGATTGAGTACAGTATTTTCCCTTCATTGACGGACAGTGATAAAGCCGTTGAATCGGTTAAAGAAAAAGGGGCGGTAGGAGATATTTTAGGTAGAATTATCGATGCCAATGGTTGTGAAATGAATATTGATTACAATAAGCGAATGGTTTCAATTCCATATGAACAGTTGAAAAAGGTAAGCTGCTTTGAATAGTGGCATTTTGAATTATCTTATAACAGATTCAGAAACATGTTTATATATTCTTGAAAACGGAGGTTAATTTAGTATGGATGGTTTAAAGGAGATGTTTGGTGTAGAAAAACCTATTTTGGGTATGGTTCATTTTCAGCCTCTTCCAGGGTCGCCACTTTATGATCGAAAAGGTGGTATGAAAAAGATTTTGGAAACTGCAAAAAGAGATTGTGAAGCATTAATAAATGCAGGTTTTGACGGAGTCAGTTTCAGTAACGAAGGTGACAGGCCGTATTTGTCCGATGTTTCAAAAACAACCGTTGCGGCCATGAGTTATCTGATTGGTGAAGTAACCAGAGATATAAAAACACCTTTTGGCTTGTCTGTTTTGGCAGATCCTGAAGCTGCCATCGCCATTGGAAAATCGGTAAATGCGGATTTTGTCAGAATCTTTTTATCATGGGTTTTTGTTGGTGATTGGGGAATGGTCAACCCTGATGCCGGAAAACTTCAGAGAATCAAGTCTTCAATCGATGCCAATTTTAAGGTTTTTGCAAATATCAGTGGTCACACTGAACCACTGGGTGGAAGAAGTATCGAAGATATTGCAAGAGGCGCAGTTAAATTTGGGTTAGCAGATGCGGTGTGTCTTGCAGGAACAACAGCAGGCAGTGAAATAGCCGAGGAAGATTTAAAGAACGCCAGAAAGGGTTCAGTTGGGAAACCGGTTATTGTTGGAACCGGTACGACTATGAATAACATCGAAAAAATGCTGGAGCTTGGTGACGGCGTCATTATGGGTACAAGCATAAAAATAGATAAAAACACCTTTAATCCTGTTGATGCTGAGAAAGCAAAAGAGTTTATGCAGAAGGCGAAGAAAGTGAGGGAGAAAATCCTATGAAAACACTTGAAACTCAGGAGTTGACAAAGGAATTTCCTGGTGTAGTCGCTCTTGATTCCGTGGACTTCAATCTTGAACAAGGAGAAATTCATTCTCTTGTTGGAGAAAACGGTGCCGGTAAATCCACACTTGTTAAAATACTTGCCGGAGTTTATAAGCCTACTGGAGGGAGTTTCACCTTAGATGGTAAGACGATGCACTTTCATTCTCCAAAGGATTCAGCAGAATATATTGGTGTCGTACACCAGGAAAGGGAATTAGTACCCCATTTCTCAGGATATCAAAATCTTTTTTTAGGGTTGGAAGAAACAAAAGCGGGATTTTTACAGAAAAAGACTATGGTGGAAAAATCAAAAGAATTTATGAAGAAATATAACCTGGAAGTTGATTTTTCTCAACCGGCAAATAAAATGGGAAGTGCACAACAGGAGATGCTGACGATCCTGAAGGTGCTTTTCAGAAATCCCAAAATCGTCATCTTTGATGAGCCTACTGCGCCTTTAAATATTGAAGAATCAGAGATTTTATTTAAGCTCATTCATGATTTGAAAAGTCAGGGACTCACAATATTGTACATCACCCATCACCTTTCAGAGGTTCTTGACTTATCCGATAGAATAACCGTTTTGAGGAATGGCAAGGTCGTTAAAACAATGGAAAACAAAGGTGTGAAGGAAAACGAACTCATCACGCTGATGATTTCTAAAAAACTTGAAAATCAATACCCGAAATACGATGTGGATATTGGAGAGGAAATCTTTTCAGTATCAAATTTTTCCCATAACAAAAGCGGACTGAAAAACGTTTCTTTTTCAATCAAATCCGGAGAAATCGTAGGGTTTGCCGGACTGGAAGGATCAGGAAGATCAGAATTGGCCTTTTCGATTTTCTCTGGGAAAAAGAAAGATGGCGGAGAGATCATGTTGAAGGGTAATTCGTTTGTTTCAAAATCTCCCGGTGATAGTATAGAAAAGGGATTGGTAATGATTCCCGAAAAGCGCCGGGAGGAGGGATTACTTGTTCAGATGACGGTTAAAGAAAATCTTTCACTTGTGCATTTAGGCAAATTGACGAAATTTGGTTTTATTATGAATAATCAAGTTCGAAAATTTGTCAATAAAGCAATTTCCAAATTTTCAATCCAAGTTTCTTCGCCCTTGCAAGTAGTTAGAACCCTTAGCGGGGGTAATCAGCAAAAGGTATCAGTAGGTAAATGGATGGGGGAAAATGCATACATATGGATTTTCAATGAACCAACTCAAGGGATCGATGTCGATGCAAAAACGGAAATATACAAGATAATGGGTGATATTGCAAAAAAGGGCTCTGGCGTCTGGTTTATCAGTTCTGATTTGAGAGAACTCATTGCAATATCCGACAGAATATATGTTATGAAAAATTTTGAGATTGCAGGTGAATTCACTCCTCCCTACAACGATGAAGAAATCCTCACTGCCATGCTAGGAGGTAAGTATAGTGATTGATAAAAAATTCAATTTTCAACAATTAATGACGAAGTTTGGAACACTGTTGGCATTAGCCTTAATATTTATTTTCTTTTCTGTTTTTGTTCAAGGCTTTGTAAATCCAAGAAATCTTATTAATATCATCAGGCAAATAGCCTTATTGACCATCATTGCTGAAGGTTTTACCATGTGTTTAATCGTTGACGAGCTTGATTTATCATTTGCCAATGTTGCAAGTTTAACCGGGGTAATTGTGGCAGGGTTTATTTTTTCGGGTATGAACCCGTTTTTAGCCATCATCATAACACTTTTAATTGGTGGTTCTTTCGGATTTGGTGCAGGTCTTCTGGTTGCAAAAGTTGGAATACCTTCCCTGATTACAACGTTGGCGACGGGTATCATTGCAACCGGCTTTATTTATGCCTATACAAAAGGAGTTTCTTTGTATGGTGAAATGCCTGAGTCTTTCCTGGCACTTGGCAGAGGAAGCGTTGGCCCTATACCATCACTTGTAATCATCATGGCAATTATCATCATAGTTGCTCATCTTTTTGTGAATAACATGAAAATCGGAAAGTACTTGCAGGCAACCGGATCCAACAAGATAGCAACCAAATTGGCTGGTATTAATACGGATAAATATATTATTATTGCCTTAACGTTGTCAAGTTTGGGTGCTGCATTTACTGGAATCCTTTTGACTTCAAAACTGGGTGCTGCAAACCCGGAAGGTGCGTCGGGCTTTATGATGGATACATTTGCCGCTGCTCTGTTGGGTATGACAGTATTAAACAAGGGAAGAGGAAATCCGTTTGGTACCTTTATTGGTGCATTAATGATCGGGATATTAAACAACGGAATGACATTAGCCGGAGCTCCTTATTACATGCAGGATATTACAAAAGGCGCAATTATAATACTTTCTGTAACCATCACTTCTCTCCAGGCAAAAAGGCTGGAGGCAAAATAGAAAAGGGGGAAACAAAATGAAAAAACTTTTAACAGTATTATGTGTCGTTTTGATTTTAACAACTTCTATGTTCGCCGTCAAAGTTGGTTTTATCGCAACTAATTTTTCTTCCGAAGCGCAGGCAAGAGTAGCAAATGAATTCGCCAAGTTGTGTGAAGACAGAGGTTGGGAACTTGTTCAGTTAAATTCAATGGGTTCTATAGAAACACAATCAACCCAGTTGGAAAACCTCGTTATGATGAATGTTGATGCAATCATCATGGCCATGTCCCATCCTAATGAAATCAAATCCTCACTGGAAAAGGCATTTGAAGCAGGCATTCCTGTCATAACGATTGATTCAGGATATGTTGAAGGTGTTGTTGCCGACATTACTTCAGATAATTTCGTTATGGGAGCAAAAATGTCAACCTATTTAATGGATTCTTTGGGAGGAAATGGAAATATCGTTGTGATAAAATTCCAAAAACATTATGGAACAAGAAGAAGGGGAAAAGTTCTGGACGTTGTACTTTCAGAGTATCCCGGAATTAATGTGCTTGCTGAATACGGTGTGGCTGCTACTCAAAGATTTATGGATGATACCCGATCGGCAATGGAAACATTTGCCTTGAAATACGGGGATCAAATTGATGGGGTTTGGTGTGCTTTTGATCAATTAGCATATGCCGCAGCTGATATTTTGGCTGAATATGGATATTCTGATGTTCTTGTTGTGGGAGCAGATGGAAATGAAGAGACGTTTAGAAGAATCGAGAATGGTAACATGACTGCTACTGTTGCACAGCCTTTTGAGAACATGGCAGTAATAGCTGCAGATATTGTACAAAAGATCGTTTCAGGAGTAGATCCAGCTACTGCAGCTGGAAATAAGATTATTTACGCTGAAGCACTTCTAATCGACAAAAACAGCCTGCCTGAGTAACAAATAATTTTACTGATAAGGGGCTTTATGCCCCTTTTTTGATTGGGGTGAATTGTTTGTATATTGGAATAGATATGGGTACATCCTCGATTAAAGCAACTCTTATAGATGAAAAAGGTGAAGTAATCGCCAGTTCTAAAGTTAAATCAGAGGTATTAAATCCCCAAGAAGGTTTTTTTGAATTGGATGCAGAAAAAACCTGGTGGGGTGGCATCAAATCAGCATTAAGTAAAATAGCCAAAGCAAACAGTCTTCAAGGTATCCGGTCCATTTGTTTTAGTTCCATGTGCGGAACCTTTGTTCCCGTTGACGCGAGCTTAAATCCCGTACATCATGCCATATTATATGGAATAGACACCAGGGCGTTAAAGCAGATAGAAAGACTCAACACAAAATATGGCAAAAGTTATCTGGCTGAACATATAGGCGGTCTTTTTAATACACATTCAATCATCCCAAAGGTTATTTGGCTGAAAGAGAACAAACCGGA
>JASUTC010000022.1 GCA_030445775.1 Thermotogaceae bacterium
GAAGGTTTCTATCGCCATTGACCCGGAATTGGCGAGGGTTTTACCGGAGGAGTGAAGTGCAGGGTCACTTCCGAATAATCCCCTCAATCTTTTTGATGAGTTCCTCCGGATCGACCGGTTTTGTAATATACCCGTCCAGGCCCGAGAGCATGCCGATTTGGATGTTTTCGGTTCTGGCATCGGCGGAAAGGGCGATGATTTTTGTTTGCCAGGTGTCGCCTTCTATTTTTCTGATGGTTTCTGTTGCTTCAAAACCGTTGATGCCCGGCATGCGGATGTCCATGAGGATGATGTCCGGGCGATGTTTGATGAATTCTTCCACGGCTATTTTGCCGTCTTCTGCGGTGAAAATGGTTGCTTCGGGAAAATGACTCCTGATGACCATCTGATTGAGTTTCAGGTTGATGAAATTGTCTTCAACGATCAGGATTTTACATGGTCGGTGGTCGATAAGGGCATTAGCAAGTATACTTTTTTCTCCCTTTTGATCTTTCTCTTCATTCGGTAAATCAAAGGTGAGGGTAAAACTAAAGGTGCTGCCTTTTCCCAATTCGCTTTGGATGTCAATGGAACTGCCCATCATTTTTAAGAGGCTGTTGGATATGATCAGTCCCAAACCGGTTCCACCGTATTTTCGGGTTAACGAGGAATCCGCCTGAGTGAAGGACTCAAAGATTTCTTCCTCTATCTCTTCGGCAATACCGATGCCGGTGTCGGAGACGGAGAATTCAATGTCTACATGGTTGTTTTCTTTGTTTAATACTTCTGCTTTGCAGGTGATAGTACCTTCTTCGGTGAATTTGACGGCGTTCATAAGCAGATTGCTTAGAATTTGACTGAGTTTTAAAGGATCGGCCAAAACCACTGAAGGCAGGGCTAGATCTGTGTATAATTCCGATTGAAGGCCTTTGTTATCGGCCATTTCTGAGATGCTTTCAAATGTATTGGACAGCAGTTGATACAGGTTGATTTTTTTTATATCCAACGAGATCCTTTTCGCTTCAATCTGGGAATAGTTCAGGATATCACTGACAATATTAAGCAGGGTTTTCCCGGATACCTGGATGTTTCTCACGAAGTTCTTTTGCGATTCGTTCAGACCTGATTCTAACAGAATGCCGGAAAAACCAATGATGCCGTTAAGCGGTGTTCGCAATTCGTGGCTCATGTTCATCATGAATTCCGTTTTTGCCTTGCTGGCCTTTTCTGCCTTTCTTTGGGCGTTTTTCAGTTCGGTAATGTCCATTGAATATTCGATGATCCCGAATTTTTCCCCATTTTCATCTTTCAAGGGAGCTAAAAACAATTTAGAGGCTTGACGGTCTTTTTTCCCGTCTTCGTCTCTGTAAACGATCTTTGTTTCGGTTTCGTTTAAGTTTTCGAGGTTTTTCAGCCTGCATCCTTCGCAAGGATGATCCTTTGAATGAAACAGTTCATAGCATCGATGATCCCTTAAAGCTTCAGGTGTTTTATTGCCTAAATGCTTATTCAACAGTAGTTCTTTGTTGGCTGCAATGATATGATAATCTTGGTTAATGACCAACAGTTTTCCGGGAAGGGTGTCTAAGATGCTTTGGAGAAAGGCTTTGTCATGATGTTCCCTTTCTTGAGCTTCCAATTCTTCTGTAATATCCCTGGAAATTGAGACGTTAACCCTTTTTCCTTGTAATGTAAATAAATGGGCCTTGATTTCCACCGGTATTATTTTTCCGGATTTTGTAATTTCCTCTCCACTGAATATATGTTCCCCTTTTTGGAGAAGGGTCTTCATGATATCCGGGGTATTCATTTTTCTCTGTTTATGGTCAATATCCGAGGGTGTCATTTGTTTTAACTCTCTGAGGGAGTACCCAAGTCTTTGAAGGGCCTCTCTGTTGGCCATAATGAATTTCCCAGGCATACCTTTCTCATCGATCTTGTGGATGAAGATGGCATCATGGGCGTTGTTGAAGACCTCGCGGAACAACTCTTCGCTGTCCTGAAGGGTTTCTTCGTAATACACCTGATGTGTTATGTCCCTGCTGTTGACATACGTGGCGATGTGTTTTCCTGTTTCATCAAATTTGTTGTTTAATCGGTCGTCCAGCCAAATGTAGTCCCCATCTTTTTTTCGGATTCTGTAAGAGTAAGTCTCAAAGTTCTTTTTCTCTTTAGTTATATTTTCAATGACGCTTCGTATCCTATTCCTGTCATCCGGATGAATCATTTTCAAGAATTTTTCTACTGACATACCCGTCAGTTCACTTTGAGAATATCCCAAGATTTTTTTGTAAGAGGGAGAAACGTATTCGAAGACATTATTTCTTAACAAGGCTACCCCATCAGTTGTATTTTCAGTGATCAGCTGACAGATTTCATTGTTTTTCCGCAACTCTTCTTCAATTGCTTTTTCCCTTTGAATCTGTTTTTCAGTGTAAAGAACCATCCCGATTTGTTCAGCATAAATCTTGGCCATTTTGAGATTCACCTTGGAGTTCCTGTTATCCTGAAGAAAAACAAAAAGGCCTTCCATTGCATCGGGACTGCTGATGGGAAGGAAATACAGTGAATGAGTTTTGAAATGTTTCCGGACATCTTTCAGTTCTTGAAGGTGGTTTTGATCTTCTAAACAATCTTTGAATGATTCGAATAAAAGGGGACCCTTTCTTACACATTTCAAATTCAGATGAAAGGAAAAGCTTTGTAAAATGGTTTTTAGAGGTTCAAAAATCCTTTGATCATGATCCTTGAGTTCAGAAAAGCAGACTTTGGGTTTTCCTTCCTTCTCATTTTTAAACCGATAAAAGGCGCTGAAAGAGGAAGCGGTCGCCTTTGAGAAGCGGTCAACAATTGTTTCGGGGGTGATTTCTTTTGATAAAACGATTTCAGTGGAATTTTGCATCAGGATATGCTCAGCAGTAATATCACTAACCCAGACATAACAATTCAATGCACCTTGAGGTGTCAGTTGAATCCGCATCCATTTTCGGGTTTTCTCGTAATAGAGATCAAAATTCAGCTCAACACCATCCATGAGGGCGGTAGCCGATTCCTTTATTTTATCAATCTTTTCTTTGTCTTGAGTCAGCTCTTTCACCTTTTTATTCGTAAAAAAACCCGTGTTTTCTCCAAAGAGACAATTAAAGGCCGGATTAGTATAAAGAAACTCCATATCCTCCGCCTCTCCGGAAGAGTCTGTGATGATTCTAATATGGGCAAATCCAATTGAAGCCGAGTCAACAGCAAAATAATGTGTATTATTCACGCAATCACCTAACCAAATCATTTTTAATAGCTGTTAATGCCTTTTCCAAGCCAAGACCCTGTCTTTCAAACCTTCATCTTTTTTAGCAAATCCTTAACCGTCTCTCTCTTGCGAATCAATCGGCATTCGTCATCGCTGATGAGGATTTCTGCCGGACGGGATTCGGCGTTGTAATTGGAAGCCATGGAATAGCCGTAGGCACCGGTATCGAGTATGGCCAACAGGTCGCCTGTGCTTACATCTTCGATGTCCCGATTCACAGCTATTCGGTCTCCCGTTTCACACAAACCTCCCACGATGTCAGCCGTGATCTCATCATCTGAGGAGTTGACATGAAGCGGTTTGACGTGATGATAGGCGTTGTAAAGGGCCGGTCGGATCATGTTGGCCATGTTGGCATCGCAGACGACAAAGGTTTTAAACTCGGTGACCTTTTTGTATAAGACCTTTGAAAGCAATACACCGGACGGACCCAAAATGAATCGCCCGATTTCCATCATGACCGGGCAGTCGAATTGCTTTAAGATGGGGAGAACATGCTCTGTATAGGCGTCCAGGTCAATATGCTTACCGTTCTTTTCGTAATCAATTCCCCAGCCTCCTCCGATGTTAATAAAATTCAATCTGGAAAAATCCTTTTTCAAGTCCAGTAATGTTTCAAAGGCCTCTTGATAGGCGCCAATGTCGTAGATATTTGAGCCGATATGTGTATGAAGGCCGGTGATCAAACCGTTGTCACTCAAAAGTATAGCACGGGCCGTATCCATCTGGACACCGAATTTGTTTTCCTTTAAGCCTGTGGAAATATAGGGATGGGTATGGGGATCTACGTCCGGGTTTACACGCAGCATGAAAGCGGGAAGGCCTTGAGGGCTGTCCATTTCACGAAGAATTTCTCTGATCACTTCGTATTCTTCCTTGGAGTCTATGTTGATGGAGAATACCCCTTCTTCGATCATTTCCCTGATAAAGGCTTTTGTTTTCCCGTTGCCGTTGACCACAATTTTTTCAGGGGGTGTTCCCCCTTCACGGGCCAGGAGGTATTCATTTTTGTTGACGATGTCAATCCACGTCCCGTTTTTCACCATGTAGTTGATCAGGTGGATGTTGTTGTTGGCCTTAAGGGCAAAACCCAAATGAAATTCACGAAGGGAGTCCATCACTGAGTGAATCGTTTTCATCTGTTTGGAGATGGCTTTTTCGCTGTAGCAATAAAGTGGTGTATCGTACTTTTCAACCAGTTCAAATACATCCATGCCTTCTATTTTAATCTTGTTGTTTTCCCTTTTGATCATATCATCACTTCTTTCGTCAAATATTAAAAACCATTCGTGAAAAAAACCGGTAATCATGTATAATGATAGGAGGTTTTGTTGGATTATTATACCATTTGTGAGCTGTTTGTGTAAATTAGATTTGGGAGGCGAAAGATCAGTGTTTAAAACCAAACGGGAAGAACTTGAATATGAGATTAAAAAAGTTTTCAAAGATGAGCGTGTTGCATATTATCGGTATCAGGCATATGAAGAAAACGGGCTGAAGGTGATGGCTTTTGTGGACAATGAACCAAACAGAGAGCTGCTTTTGGCCTTTTTTGAAGTTTTTTCAGAGGATGTACGCCCGATTGTAAAAGTATTGGGAGAACAACTTCCTGAGAACCTTCGTTACGCCCAAGTACAGATACCGGTGATGGATGTGCGAAAAGATCCCAGATTTAGAAGTGAAAGGGTGCGTCAGCTGATCTTCGGGGAATGGGTACGGGTTTTGGAAATTGGAACGGACTTTTCTCTGGTCAAGGATCAGAATCACGGTTATATCGGTTATGTTCGCAATCCCGGGATGGCATTTTGCAGCCGGGATCGAATGGAAGAGATCTGTTCTAAACCCCTGTATAAAGTGGGGAGCCGTTTTGCCTTGGTTGAAAGTGTGGAAGATGTGAACACAAGTATGTGGGTAGCGTTAGGCGCTTACATCTATACGGAAGATTTGTCAGACCCGGTTTTTGAACAGGCAAATGGAACCTTCGAATGGAGTGAGGGAAAGTTAAGCCTTGCCCGTTGCGGAAAGGAAGATTTTGAGGAAAATATCCGGTATTTCATGGGAACACCCTATTTATGGGGAGGCTCCACCACTTTTGGAACCGACTGCTCCGGACTCGTAGGGCGACTTTACAATCTGGCGGGAAAGATCATCCCCCGGGATGCCGACCAACAGGAAAAAGCCCTAATGAAGATAGAACCGGATGACAAGCAGTTTGGCGATCTGATTTACTTTCCAGGACATGTGGGCCTATACCTGGGAGGAGATTTAATGCTTCACTCCAATATTTATCACGGAGGGGTCAGTGTGGACAACGTCTTTTCACCTGTGAATGCCTATGGTCATCATTTGCTTGAAACCATCACGTCCATCCGACGGGTTGAAGGTGGTGTTCTCTTTTGAGAATCATCATCGTTGAAGATTACTACCCCAATGGACCCGGGCTTCACACAAACAAATTCTTATTCTCACACCTGTCCACTTCCACCTGAAGTGTTGTATGGGTGAACCCGTACTTGTCTTTCAAAATCTTCTCTATTTTCTGAATCACTTGCTCCGCTTCACACAGGGGCATGTCTTTCATTTCCACGTGGGCTTCGAAAAAGACGGATTGTTCGTTGATCATCCAGGCGTGGACATGATGGAGGTTGACCACTTCCTCGATTCCTTCCACGTCACTTTGGATTTGTTCATAATCCATATCCGGGGATGATTGCATAAGAATATCAACGGTTTTTTTGATGATTCTTAAAGTCTCTCGTAAGATGTAAAGGGATATCAACAATGTAATTACAGGATCGATCCAGGTGATCTCCCAGACATTGATGGCGATGCCGCCAAACACAACACCCACTGAGGAGATGGTGTCGTTCAACAAGTGTAAATAACTGGATTTGATATTCAGATTGCCTTTTGAATCTTTGTGCAATAACAATACTGAAAACAGATTCGATGCCAGCCCGATAAGCGCAACAACCATCATAAGTGTTCCATCGATGGGCTCCGGGTTTGCAAAACGTCTAAAGGCTTCGATGATCAACATGCCGGATATGGCTAAAAGTACCGAACCGTTGACAAAGGCCGCGATGATCTCTGCCCGTTTATACCCAAAGGTCTTTCGGCGATTTTTCGGACGCAGTGAAATCCGATGGGCCACATAACTCAAGGCGATGGCCAATGTATCACTGAGATTGTGCAAACTGTCCGAGAGAAGGGCCAAACTTCCGGAAATCAATCCTCCGATAAATTCGGCAACCGTGATGGTGGCGTTTAAGACCGTCACCCAAAAGATTTTTTTGCCCGACATATGTGAAACCTCATGATGATGTGTGTGATTGTGATGGTCTTGCGGCATTATTTCCTCCCTAAACCCGGATTTTTATGAGTATATCATACCTTGATTTTGTTTTTCATGATAGAATTGACAGGGAAAACGAAACAAATGAGGTGAAAAATGGAAGATATTCGATGGATACAACGATTCAAAAGCTTTTCAAAGGCGTTGGGGAAATTGACAGATGCCATTCACTTAAGTGAGCAACGAGAATTAAGTGAATTGGAAAAACAAGGAATGATACAGGCTTTTGAATTTACTCATGAGCTTTCTTGGAAAACGTTGAAAGATTTTCTTGAAGAAAAAGGCAATAAAGGCCTTTATGGATCAAAAGATGTCATTCGACTATCCTTTCAATTGGGTTTGATTGAAAACGGTGAAATATGGATGAATATGATCAAAAGCAGAAATCAAACCAGTCATACTTATGATGAAGAAGTTTCCAACAAGATTATCGAACTGATTATTAATGACTATTATGATGCATTCAGAACATTGGAATCCTCTTTCTTAAGTCAAATCAACAACGAAGAGGATTAAGATGCCATACGGACTAAATGAAAAGACCTTGGAATCAATTATCGAAGTGTTTTCGCACTATCCGAAAATCGAAAAGGCAATCCTGTACGGTTCAAGAGCTAAGGGAACTTATAAAAAAGGTTCTGATATTGATATTGCCTTAGTTGGAAAAAATCTAAATATAAAAGAACTGAATCAAATCTGGATTGAACTGGATGATTTGATGTTGCCGTATCAATTTGATTTGACTTTGTATAACATTTTATCTAATGATGAATTTATTGATCACATTGATAGAGTGGGGATTGAAATATATTCAAAAAACCAATAACTCCACCGGTATAGATTAAATCCAAATGTCGGTAGGGGGCAAACCAAACGATAAAAATAGATAGATTATCCAATCAAAATAAAATAGACTTTCACGATTATTGCTGGCTGTATGCCTCTCATATGGATCAGTCAACTTGACGTGATGCCCGAATACAGGTCCCAAAGGAATAGGAAGAGCCCTCCTTCACAGATTCTTCACAGTGGAATCGGTAAAATCAAAATGAACAAACACTTATGGAGGTGAATGAAATGAGAAAGATTATTGGAATCAGTATTTTATTAGTGACAGTTACTTTAATGTCTTTTGCAGGCAGTTTGGGAACCAATCATAGAGGAGTATTGGCAGGAGAAGCACAGGAAATTGCAGGCTTGGAAAAGGAGTATCAGTTTTTCTCCATGTTGAATTACATCGGATTTACACAAGAACAGTTGGAGCAAATCATTACAGCAGCAGAAAAAGCAAAAGATTCAATCCTTTCCATTGAATCCGAAGTGAAATCATATCTTGAAAGTGCTGTCGAATTGGTTAAAACAGGTGACGTTGAAAAAGCAGGGAAAAAACACGAAGCGGCAATGGATTCAGCAAAAGAAGTAATAGAAGTCAGGCAAACCTACATGGATACCCTGAAAGGTATTATTACCGTTGAACAGCAGGAAAGATTTATGAAACATCTCTCCACCACTATGTCAAAGGGTATGGATCGGGCGAAAGAAACGGTGATGGACAGTGAAAGATTTAAACAACTTCCCGAAGCGGCAAAAGAGAGATTGGAGCAGATGGGAATGGTTCTTAGAAATTCCAAAGAAAAGGGAAAATTTTCAAGGGCGCCACAAATGAGGGTTCAACCGAATGTAAGAGGTATGATGAAACAAAACAACTATACAAGCTTTTTTAACATGCTCCTAATCGATGATAATCTTGACTTGATGAAAGAATACTTGGACTCATTTACACTTCAAAATCCAGCTGAATAGTGTTAAACTAAACAGAGAATCAGAGGGCCAGTAAAAACATGAAACAGAGGGGACAGGACTTTTGATTGTCGTATCAAAAGACCTGTCCCCGGTTTTAAACATGAAGGAGAACACCTGTGAAACTTCTAATCGTTGAAGACGAAACCGATTTGGCTGAACTCATGCGCGAATTATTTGAAGATATAGATTATAAAGTAACCGTATGCAAAGATGGCGTAGAAGGTGAATATTACGCATGTGAATACCCATTTGATGCCATTGTTCTGGACATCATGCTTCCGGGAAAAGACGGTTGGGAAATTCTCAAATCCATCAGAAATAAAGGGATTATGACTCCTGTACTGATGCTAACTGCGTTGGGAGAAGTAGAAGATAAAGTCAAAGGCCTCAACAGAGGGGCGGATGATTATCTTCCCAAACCTTGTGATCCCAGAGAGCTTGTTGCAAGGGTGAAATCAGCAATTAGAAGAGCATCAATGACTTCACAGAAAACCGATCAAATTCTCATAGGCAATTTGTTACTGGATATGACAAAACAAAGGGTTGAAAAAGATGGGGTCGAAATTCAATTTACTCCTAAAGAATATAGTATTCTTGAATACTTGATCATTCATAAAGGTGAAATCATTGAGAAAGATGTTTTGCAAGAACATCTTTGGGATGAAGATGAGTCTTTGTGGTCGGATGTTTTGAGAACGCACATCAAGAACATCAGAAAAAAGATTGGAGATAAAAAGGGAACACTGTTAAAAACTATCAGGGGAAAAGGTTATGTCATGGGTTAAAACAAAAAAAGACAATACAAATGATTATCCGAAATCCATCAAGCGTGCAAGGTTGATTTGGACAGCCATCTTCACCGTTTCCATATTTGCTATTGTTCTGTTTTTTTCGGTTATTATTATTCGTATCCAGCAATCCATGCTTTATTCCAGATTAGATTCCAGACTGGTTGAATTAACCAATCTTTCGCAAAATGCCTTGGACTTGTTCAGAATGCAAACAACAGACTCACTTCCAGCTTTTTTATTCGAAGAAGGTCAATCCATACAAGTTTACGGACCTGCTGGAAATCTCAGATTTACCATTGGTGAGAGAATGCCCGAAAATTTAAACGTTCCGGAAAATTCCCGATCCGAAATGAACAGAGACCAATTTTTTCGGACCATCCGATTTACGGATAATACAGGAGAAACTAGAACATTTAGAACTTATTCCAGGATCATACAGCCAAAATTACCGGCTTTGGGAGAACTGATTGTTCGAACGGGGATTGATATTGAAGACATCGTGGAAGAAAAGTCGCAATTTCAAAGAAAAGTGATCTTGTTCGTGTTCTTTTTCCCTTTCCTTTCTTTTATCATGACTTATATTTTAACGGGGATGGTGTTGCAACCAGTAAAGGATAATTACAATTTATTGAGAAAGTTTTCGTTCGATGCCTCTCACGAACTCAAAACCCCCTTGGCAATTATTCAAATGAGTACCGGTATGCTACTGGGAAAAAGAGACAAATTAGATGACTCTGTCAGCAAGAAGCTAATTTCCATTGACAACGCAACGCAACGTATGGATCACTTAGTCAAACAATTATTACAATTGGCACGGGCGCAGGAGTATAGTGAAACAAATGCCACCAATGAAAAAACAGATGTTGCTCTTCTAATCAAAAGCATCATAGAAGAATATCAACCCTATGCCCAAAAACGCTATGTTGAACTTGACCTTTTGGGAACGACGCAAAAGAAGCCTTTGATTGACAAAAACATTCTACGTATGATTATTGGCAACATATTGGAAAACGCCATCAAATTCTCTCCGGAAAACCGGCCGGTGGAAATCAGAATTGAAGACAGCAAGAACGGCATTACAGTTAGAGTAAAAGATTTCGGCCCCGGAATCAAACCCGAAGAACAGGAAAAGATATTTGAACGTTTCTACAAAGTAGACAAAAGCCGACACAACCATTCCGGATCAGGGATGGGACTTTCGATTGCGAAAGAATACGCCAAAAAAACTGGAATAAAAATCGAACTGGAAAGCGAACCCGACACCGGAACGGAATTTTTCATCAAAATCCCCTGTTGATTAACTCAACGATACATACCCCATAACAACAATAGCCGATGTTTCAAGTCGAAGAATCCTCTCGCCCAATGTAATTTCAAGAGTTTCCGGCGAGATAGACCGAATCTCATCCAATTCCTTTTCCATAAACCCCCCCTCAGGGCCAATAAAAACATTCGTTTTTACAGGAAAGGAAACAGCATTAATATGAACACTTGCACGAGGATTGAGCAGAATGGGAACAATCCCCTCGGTATAAGCCTCTTTTGGAGAGCTGAGAGAGCGAAACTCCGGCATCATCGTCCCCCCGCATTGCTTCAAAGCCTTACGTGCAGTCTTTTCAACCTTCTCCATATTCACTTTGTGATAATTCGAACGCTCACAATGAACCAAGTTAATGCGCTTAACTCCAAGTTCAACAGCCTTTTCTATTAAAATAGAAAGCCTGTTCCAGCGCGACAACCCCGCCGTAATTTCAATATACTTTGTCAATTCCCTGGAAGTGTCTTCCCTTTTATTGATAATTTGAATGATCGCCTCATTCTTTTTTAAGGCCAAAATAATTCCATTATAGACATTTCCCATACCGTCCGTAAAAGAAACCTCTTCACCAAGTTTTTTCTTCATCACCTTCAAATGACCGGTTTCGTGTGTATCAAATATAGCCCTATCATTTTCAATTTGATTACAATAATAAAAAAGACTCATACTCTCTCCCTTTTGGTCATAATTTAAAAATTTATGATATACTATTTATAGGTAGACCTATTCTTTATATGTATTTATCATACCACGAATTACAGTGGTACTCACAAGAGGTGAGTCATGGAAAAATTAACAGAGAGTCTTGAAAATTATCTCCGGATCATATACGAGGTGCAGTCGCTTAAGGATTTTGCCAGAGTGAAGGATATTACCTCCCGTTTGAACGTGAAGACGGCTTCGGTAGCTGATGCGTTGAAAAAGCTGGGTGATTTGGGATTGGTTGACCATAAAAAATATGGTTATATCAAGCTAACCAAAGAGGGCGTTTACGAGGCTTTAAAGGTGTATCAGAAGCATCAGTCCATGTTGACTTTTTTGTCGGAAGTGATGTTTATGGAAGAAGAGCAAGTGGCTGAAGACTTGGCATGCGGGCTTGAACATCACTTGGATGCGGAGTTGTTCTCGAAGTTTGAAGAGTTGTCAGAATTTTTCCGTGAAAATCCGTCCATAAAAAAGGCGTTTCGTGATTATCTCGCCGAGAAAGGTCCGGTGAAGGGCAAGCGTTTATGTGAGGTTCCATCAGAATCGGAAGTGAGAGTGAGAAAACTTGGGGGCGTCAAAGAGGATAAGGATAAGTTGATTTCCATGGGGATTTTGCCGGGTATGACTTTGGAAGTAGAGGAGAATTCCCTCTCGAATGATTTGATGCGTATCAGAATACGGGGTTTTTCCATGACGATGACCTGTGAGGATGCACAAAAGGTTGTTGTGACGATTTTATAAAAAAATTGCGGAGGAGATAAATGTTCATTTTGGGTAATTTATTAATAGGCATTGCGACGGTTTTACAGGTGGTACTGTATGGGTATATGTTTGTGCTAATCATTGATGCGGTCTTGAGTTTTCTGCCACAAATACGTTACAGTCCGTTCAGACAGATGATTTCATCATTGGCTAATTTGGTCTTGAACCCCTTGCGAAGGGTCATCAAGCCCATTGGACAAATTGATTTTACCCCATATATTGCCATATTAATCTTGATTTTTTTGAATGCCTTTTTGATTCAAACACTTTTTGATATTGGAATCAGATTGAGATGATCAAAACAGCGGGGTTTCTTTATAATCCCCATAAAGTGGGGATAAAGGAAAAAACCGAGAGATTGAAGCAACTTCTTAAAGATCATTCCGTTGAGTCTGTGTTTTGTGTATCTACGGAAGAAGAATACAGCAATGCCTTTTCAAAACCGGATATTATGATTGTATTAGGTGGGGATGGCAGCGTTTTGCGCTCCATGCCTTTTTCGGTGAATATGGACGTACCGGTTGCCGGGATTAATTTTGGAAAATTCGGATTTTTAACCCGCTATGAGTATGAGAAGGTATTGGAGAATCCAAACATCTTGATGGAGTCGAAGATTTCTTCCAGGGCTCTTTTGGAGATTACAGCTTCTGAGGGTGATTTACAAAAAAAACACCTGGCTTTAAATGATATGGTGATTCAACGTCAAAATCTGAGTCAGGTTGAGATGTATAAGATCAGTGTCAATGATTATTCTTTTGAGCCGAAAGCCGCGGATGGGATAGTGATTTCAACGCCTACCGGTTCCACAGCCTATGCACTCTCACTGGGCGGACCGATTATCTTTCCGGAATGTCGCAGTATGCAATTGAATCTAATCGCTCCACATACCATTGCCAATCGGTCTTTGGTTTTTAATTCACAGGAGAAGCTTTCGGTTTGTCTTGATAATGATGATGAAATGAAGTATTCGGTAGATGGTTTACCTTTGGAAAAGACAAAAAAGATTTCAGTGGGTATCTCAGACAGCGAATTCAAACTCCTGTATCCGGAAAGTGATGAAATATTACAACTTGTTGAGTCCAAATTGTTATGGGGCAGGAGGGGTTGAATGCTTCGTGAGGTCCATGCACGGAATTTCTTGCTCTTTAAGGATGTTTCAGTAGCCTTTCATTCAGGATTTAACGTCATCACCGGAGAAACCGGTGCGGGAAAATCCATGTTTGTTCGACTTTTGAGAAGTCTTTTTGGCGATTACAAGGCAAAGGAAATGATCGGACCATTTGAGGAAGGCTTTTGGATAGAGGCAGTTTTTGACAACGATCCCGAGATTGTTCAAGTGCTTTTGCAATCGGATATCCCCGTTGATGATCCCATGATCATTAAGATAGCCGGAACTGCCGATCGTTTTACCGCACGTATCAACGGCTCGGTGGTTTCTTCCAAGATTCTCAAGGAGTTTTTACCAAAAACCTTTGAAATACACTCTCAAAATGCCTTTCAAAAACTCAGAACGGATTCGTTTCATATCGAGATGGTGGACCATTATGCCGGCTCTAAGCTTACATCTGTTTTTAAAGAATATTCTAAACATTACAAAAAATATAACGAACTGAAAGCGCTTCAAAGGGAACTGCCCGGAAACTCTGCTGAGATGTTGCGAACACTTGATTTTCTGAATTTTCAAATTCAAGAGATAGAAGAAGCCGCTCTAAAAAAAAGCGAAGATGTGGAAGTGTCCAACGAACTGAAAGCCTTGAGCAATTACGACTATATCCGTAACAAACTCTCGAGTGTTCTGGCAATATTGGATGACTCTCCGGAAATCCCCAGTGTGATTGACAGGATCGGTGACATATGCGGTAACCTTGAAGACATCTCGGATATTGAAGATACAGTGGAAAATTGGCTGCAAACAGCCATGACGGCGCAGGATACATTGAGCGATCTTTCAAGAGAGGTCTATTCGTATTTAGACAGTTTTGAGTTTGATGAAGAACGAATGGTTGAACTGGATGAGCGGATGAAAGTCATTGAATCCATGAAGCGAAAATACGGACCGGAGTTGGATGATGTTTTTAACAATTTGGAGAAGTTTATTCAACAAAAAGAATCCATTGAGAGTAAGATGGAACGGGCTGAGACTCTTGATGAAGAGATAGCTGCTACAGTGAATATCCTGGATAAACTGGATGATCAGTTATTCAAAATCAGGGAAGAAAGTGCCGCTGCCATCGAAAAAGAAGTGATGGAGGAGCTTGAGGATTTAAAAATGGAAAAGGTACGAATCGCTCATGAGAGTCATCAAGCCTCTGATTTTCAAAGTATGGGTAGAACTTTTTTGCATTTTACCGCTTCCACCAATCCGGGAGCACCATTTTTGCCCATATCCAAAATCGCCTCCGGCGGAGAGATGTCAAGAATTTTTTTGGCCATGGAAATGGTGATTCAACGGGTCATGGATATTCCCAGTGTAGTCTTTGATGAAATCGATTCCGGTGTAGGGGCACGACTGGGCGATCTCATCGGTAAAAAGATCTCCATTCTTTCTGAAAATGGCGTCCAGACCTTTGTTATTACTCATCTCCCACAAGTAGCCGCCTTTGCCCAACGTCATTTTAAGGTGGGAAAATTGCAGGAGGAGGAGCATACGGTTTCCACTATTGAAGTTTTAGATGGCTCTTTAAGAGAGAGTGAGCTTCGTGAGATGTACGGAGAGAGTTTGGAGAACATATAAAAAAATGTAAAAAAAATGCTATTCAAATAACACCTTTCATTTTAAGAATTTTGTTATATTCATCTTTTGTTATTTTTCCGTCGATTAGTTTTACCAGCTCTTTCTTAGTTAAATAAAGTTGATGCGACATTAAGGATAGTAATTTATCATCATAGTCTTTACTCCCATGACTTAATCTGGTTTCTAAAATTTCTTGCCCGTTAAAGAAATATATGAGATACTTGTGATGAGTGTTGTATTCAATAAACCCAATCTTTTTTAGAGAACGCTCAATCTTTTTACTGGGCCTGCTGGTCAATCTTATACATCCCCCAATTCTCAAATTCTCTTTTGCTTGATAGATTTAATTTTCCGAGTTTTTCATCGGGGGTTGATAGAAGATGTTCGTACTTATCAACAAGGTGGACGATGGCATTTTCAATAGCTTGCTCGAAAGTATCACCGCCTTCACGAATAGCGAGGGTATCATTCTTAATGTATAACCATCCATCAGGTTCTTCAGTTATGATAAAATGAATCGTTTCTTTTGGTTTGAAATATTTATTTTCAAATACAAATTCATTGATTTCCAGTTTTCTGGAACCATCTTTATTTATTTTAGTTTCTCCTTTGAAGGAAATAGTCCATTTATACATAAAATCACCTCATTCAATTATACACTGAAATTTTTGCAAAAAGAAAGAACAAGCATGTGTTAGAATATTTTATATAAAAATCAATTTTTGTTTAGATTGGAGGATAATATTGAGAGCAGACAAATACACAAAAACTGAATTCAAATACAAATTAACTAAAGAAGAACATTACAAAGAATACGAATTTGTTCCCGATTATGCCGGTTATGTAGACCCGATAGAAGAAAACAGACGGTCGTTTGTCCGATGTTTTGAGCCACCCAACGGTCAGGTTAAGGGAGATCTCGTTCTTATACATGGTATCGGCGAAAACAACATTCCCTATATACAGTGGTTTGCAGAACAGTTCAGTAAGCGGGGGATTCGCACCTGGTATCAGTTGTTGCCGTATCATTATAAGCAAAAACCGGAAAACATGTACGGTGGAGAGCCTTTTATGTCTGCAAACCCTGATATTTGTGTCAAAAAATTCCACATGGCGATACGCGATACGCGTAAGATTCTTGATTTTGCAGAGGAACAAAAGGGATTTAACGGTGAAAATTGCTATATTTTCGGGTTTTCATTCGGAGGAATGATCGCCACCATGGCGATGGGTGTGGATAAAAGGATAAAAAAAGGAGTTCTCGCAATCACCGGAGGTAATTGGCGCTGGATCAATTTTTATTCCCCGTATTCGGATGCCGTCAGGCAGGACCTTTACAAGAACAGTAATCCTTACGGATGTAAAGACGAGGCGGATTGTATGAAGCGATTCAGGGGAGACGCTGTAAACTGGGTGAGAGAAAATGTCAAAACAGTAGATGATATTTTCAATAAGGCCCCAATCGGCTGTTATCATTACGATCCCATTTGCTATGCCCCTTTAATTGACCGTCCTGTGCTTTTCTTGAAGGCGGCTTTTGACAAAATCATGCCAAAAAATGCAACAGAAGACCTTGAAGCGTTACTGCCCAATAAAACAGTAAAGAACATTCCCACCGGTCACAAATCTTCCATTGTCCTTAGAAGAAGGATCTTAAAGTGGTCTATGCAATTCTTCAATAATATGTAGGGGCGATTCACGAATCGCCCGTTTTCAACCTGGAATTCCTTAATGTTATAATTGTAACGAAAAAAATCAAATAAGATAAACACATACGAATCGGGGGAGGTAAAAATGGAGAACGATGAGAAACAAAAATTATTTGAGGACTTTGAATCTTCAACGTATGAACAGTGGAAAGAAGCGGCCGAAAAGCTGTTAAAGGGTGTTCCTTTCGAAAAAAAGATGTACACCCATACACCGGAGGGATTAAGACTTGAGCCTATATACAACCTGGATGACGGGTGCCCTGCTTCCAATGAGAATTTTCCCGGTTATTTCAGATTCAGACGTTCTACGAAAGAACTGGGATATCTCAAACCGGCCTGGACCATCATGCAGGAAGAATCAGAGCCGGTTCCTCGCAAGTGGAACCGGAATTGCTTATCCAACTTAAAGAAAGGCGTAGACGGGATTAACGTTCGGCTGAACGCTCAGAGTAAAGATTGTCGATTGTCTGAAAGTACTGAAGATTGCTGTTTGAGTGGACTTTTTCTGAAAGATTTTGAGGATTTTAAACAGGCTTTCGATTCAATCCCTCTGACGGAATATCCCCTGTTCATGAACTGCGGAATCCATTCAGAAGTGTATCTGGCCCTTTTTAATGCCTTAAAGGCCGAGGACATCAAAGCATTAAAAGGAACACTCGGCACAGATCCATTGGGAAGACTGGTTGAAACCGGCAGGATAGATGCCTCTTTAGATGAGGTCTTTGATTCAACGGCCAGGATCATCAATTGGAAAATGGACAAAGCTCCGGGATTAAAGACCATCCTGATTGATACGACTCCTTATCACAATGCGGGTGCCAGTGCGTTAGAGGAATTATCCATTGCTTTTTCAACGGCCGTTTACTACATCAACAACTTGTTAGACAGGGGATTGGCTATTGACAAGATCGCCAATGAAATCACTTTCTCTTTTTCCGTGGCCTCTTATTTTTTTATGGAGATTGCCAAATTAAGAGCGGCCAGAGTCCTGTGGACAAACATCATCGAAGCCTATGGCGGACAAAAGGAATCAGCCAGAATAACTATTCACGCCAGAACGTCATCCAGAACGCAAACGGTTTACGATCCTTATGTGAACATGCTCAGAGACACTTCCCAGGCATTTTCAGCGGTTCTAGGAGGCGTTGATTCACTGCATGTATCGCCTTTTGAAGAGAGAAAAGGGCTGGTCAGTGATTTTTCAAAAAGAATTGCCAAAAATGTTCAGTTGATCTTAAAAGAGGAATGTCATCTCAACATACCTATCGATCCCACCGGTGGAACCTGGTATATCGAGAAAGTAACCGATGAATTGAGCCAAAAGGCTTGGGAAAGATTCCGGCAGATAGAGGAAAAGGGAGGAATCATCCCTTATTATACAGAAGGCCTTGCGGAAAAGGATATTGAAGAAAGCAGAATGTTCCGACAAAAGGAATTCACCACTCGAAAACGCGGAATTGTGGGAAATAATATGTATCCGAATCTTTTTGAGACGCCTTTGTCCGTTGACAAAGACCAGGAGAAGAAGGTCAAAGAACAGCTGTTTACAGATATCAGCAGGGTGAAAGATGCATCGAAAGGTCCTGTATCTTTTGAGACCCCAATCCAAATTGAAAAAATATCTGAAGCGTTGATAAATGGCACATCATTGCAAGCGGTCAGTCAAGGGATTTTTAAAGGCAGTACAACGATAAAACCCCTTGAGGTCCATCGTGATGCCGAACTCTTTGAACAATTAAGGGAAACTTCCTGTGAAATAAAGGATAAAACCGGCGAATTACCCAAGGTTTTCTGCGCCAATTTTTCAAAACTGGCTATTCACAAACCCAGAACCGATTTCACCAAGGGCTTTTTTGAAGTCGGGGGATTTGATGTTCTCGCAGAGCACAGTTTTGAAACGGTTGAAGAAGCGGTAGAAAAAACATTGTCTTCAAAAGCCAAAATTGTGGTGATTTGCTCATCGGACAAAGTGTATCCCGAAGTCGTTGTCCCCTTTAGCAAAGCAGTCAAGGAAAAAGATAATACCATCAAAGTCATTCTCGCCGGCAGGCCGGATAAACAACTGGCCGATGATTATGAAAAGGCCGGACTGGATGATTTCATCTTTGTGAAAACGGATGTGTACGATTTTCTTAAAAAGGCACAGGATTGGGTAAGAGAACAGGGAGGTGAAGGACTACAATAGTCCGGGATGATGACAAAAAAACCTGATTTTACTAAAATAGCATTTTCAGCTAAAAACGATACGGTGTCATATAACGAATGGAAAAACGAGGCAACGAAGCAACTTGGAAAAGATATAGAAAACTGCACCTGGCAGACCAATGAACAGATAGAGGTGAATCCCCTTTATCACAGACGGGACTATAAAGAACTGGAACATCTGGGTTTTACGGCCGGTATTCCACCTTATCTGAGAGGGCCTTATGCCACTATGTACGTGTTCAGACCCTGGACGATTCGCCAATATGCCGGTTTTTCTACCGCGCAAGAGAGTAATGCCTTTTATCGCAGAAACCTGGCTGCCGGACAAAAGGGGCTTTCCGTTGCCTTTGATTTGGCCACACACCGGGGGTATGACTCAGATCACGAACGCGTTGAAGGAGATGTGGGAAAAGCCGGTGTTGCCGTGGACAGTATTCTGGATATGAAAACGCTTTTTGATGGGATTCCCCTGGGAGATATGTCGGTTTCCATGACCATGAACGGGGCTGTGTTACCTATTATGGCGTTTTATATCGTTGCCGCTCAAGAGCAGGGTGTGGATGAAAAAGACCTGAAGGGAACCATTCAAAATGATATTCTCAAAGAATACATGGTGAGAAACACCTATATCTATCCTCCAAAGGTGTCCATGCGGATCATCGCCGATATCTTTCAGTACACATCAGAGAAGATGCCCAAATTCAACAGTATCAGTATCTCAGGCTATCACATGCAGGAAGCGGGTGCTACGGCGGATATCGAATTGGGATATACCCTGGCGGATGGATTGGAATACGT
This sequence comes from Thermotogaceae bacterium, assembly GCA_030445775.1. Classification (GTDB taxonomy): domain Bacteria; phylum Thermotogota; class Thermotogae; order MWEM01; family MWEM01; genus JASUTC01. The sequence continues at coordinate 19,467 of JASUTC010000022.1, forward strand.
GAGAACCGGTGTGAATTCGGGAATTGACATCGACGCCTTTGCCCCCAGACTGTCTTTCTTCTGGGGAATTGGTATGAACTATTTCATGGAGGTGGCAAAACTTAGGGCTGCTCGCTTGTTATGGGCGAAGATCATTAAAGGGTTCAATCCGAAAAATCCAAAATCCATGTCCTTGAGAACCCATTCCCAGACATCCGGATGGAGTTTGCAGGAACAAGACCCTTACAATAACGTTGCCAGAACCTGTATTGAGGCCATGGGGGCGGTTTTGGGACATACACAGTCTTTGCACACCAACGCCTTGGATGAGGCCATTGCATTGCCCACCGATTTTTCAGCCAGAATTGCCAGAAATACACAGATTTATCTTCAGACAGAAACCGGCATCTGCGATGTAATTGATCCCTGGGGGGGCTCGTATTATCTTGAAAAGTTGACGGATGAACTGGCACACAAGGCATGGGCCCATATTCAAGAGATTGAGGAACTGGGTGGTATGACCAAAGCCATCGAAACAGGAGTTCCCAAGATGAGAATTGAAGAGGCGGCAGCCAGAAGACAGGCAAAAATCGACTCGGCCCGTGAGGAAATCATCGGGACCAACAAATACCGATTGGATCAAGAGGAGCCCATCGACATTCTGGAAGTGGATAATACAGCCGTTAGGGAATCTCAAATAAAGAGATTGAAGAAATTGAAGGAAGAAAGAAACAACGAAGCCGTTCAAAAGGCGTTAGACGCATTGACAAAGGCAGCAGAAACCGGTGAAGGCAATTTGCTGGAACTTTCTGTGGAAGCGGCTCGTGCAAGGGCAACTTTGGGTGAGATTTCGGATGCCATCGAAAAGGTTTCAGGAAGACACAAGGCCATTATCAAGTCCATCTCAGGCGTTTACAGCAGTGAGTACAAGGAACATGAAGAGATCGAAAAGGTTAAACAAATGGCGGATGAATTTGAAGAAAAAGAGGGGAGGCGCCCCCGAATACTGGTAGCCAAGATGGGGCAAGACGGACATGACAGAGGGGCAAAAGTGGTAGCCACGGCCTTTGCCGATATGGGTTTTGATGTGGATATCGGTCCTTTGTTCCAAACTCCAAAAGAAACAGCTTTACAAGCTGTTGAAAATGACGTTCATATCATCGGCATGAGCTCTTTGGCGGGCGGTCATAAGACGTTATTGCCACAATTGGTGGCAGAGTTGAAAAAACATAATCGTGAAGACATTATGATTGTTGTAGGTGGGGTTATCCCTGCCCAGGATTATGCCTATTTGAAAGAGAACGGTGCTTCTATGATCTTTGGACCCGGAACGGTATTACCGGTAGCCGCTCAAAAGGTGATCAAAGAATTGGAAGAGAGACTCGGCTTCAACGATGAGGGATAAAGAAAAAAAGAGACCCGAGTGGACGCCTAAAGGCCAACATGACGGTTTTACCACCTCTGTCATGGGCGGAATTCATTCGAGCCATGACGGTTTTCATAATGACCATGCCGAAAAAAAGGCCGTTCATAAACGAAAAAAACTGAAATTGCAGGATTATATTAAAGGGGTCCTTGAAAGTGATCGAACCATTATGGCTCGGGCAATCACTCTGGTTGAAAGTAATTCCGTAAAACATAGGACGATGGCCGATGAGTTGATCAAAGCGTTACTCCCAAAATCAGGACATTCCGTCAGAATTGGTATTACAGGGATGCCAGGTGCCGGTAAGAGTACGTTTATCGAGGCCTTGGGAAATTTGTTGTGTGATCATGACCATAAAGTTGCCGTGCTTGCCGTAGATCCTTCCAGTTCTTTAACCAAGGGAAGTATTCTGGGGGATAAAACAAGAATGGAAAAGCTCTCGACAAGGTCGGAGGCTTTTATCCGACCTTCCCCTTCCGGCGGAGTGCTTGGGGGAGTTGCCAGAAAAAGTCGTGAGACGATGATTATCTGCGAAGCTGCCGGTTTCGATGTGATTTTGGTTGAAACCGTTGGTGTAGGTCAAAGCGAAATTACGGTGCGCTCCATGGTGGATTTTTTCCTGTTGCTGACCATCACAGGAGCCGGTGATGAGTTGCAGGGAATGAAAAAAGGGATTATGGAGTTGGCGGATGCCATCTTAATCAACAAAGCGGATGGGGATAATAAAAAACAGGCTGAAACGACAAAGTCAGAATTTAATCGAATCCTTCACTATCTTCAACCGGTAACTCCCGGGTGGCATACCAAGGCGTATACCTGTTCATCCGTTACAGGATCAGGTATCGGAGACATTTGGAAAGTGATTGAGGCGTTTTTGAAACATACGAAAAACACCGGGTATTTTGAAGAAAGACGACATACACAGGCCATCGATTGGATGAAAGACATGATTGAGCAATACCTGAAAAAAATATTTTACGAGGATAAAGAGGTGAAGGAGCTTTTTGAAGCTGTGCAAGCTTCTGTGAAGACTGGAAAGATTACTCCTGCTACGGGCGCGCAAAAACTTATTCAGGCTTTTGAGGGAAATATCGAGTGAAATTATAGAGAGGCAGACCGTGAATCCAGAGGGTACAGGGTCCTTGATATATGGTCAAGTAAAACACTGACTTTTAATCAAGGACCCTGGACCCTCTCTTTTTCTCTATCCTCTTTTTGTGAAAAATTCTTAATTCTATGTTTATTAATATTTCTTCATTTAATGCTATAATATAATAACAATTTATGGGTTATTTAGACAGGATTTGTTGTTTTGGCGTTGTTTGTTTTCGTCTCTTTTGCCGGGGCGAAGACAACCATTACCTGGTGGATTAACCCTTGGAGGATAGCACCTCCCGGATTCCCGGAAGATCAGGCTCCTGGGAGTGAGGATTTCCCAAAATGGATTTCAGAGGAATTTATGAGGTTGCATCCTGATGTTGAAGTCAAATACGTGGTTGTTGGAAACACAGAATACTCACAAAAGATGGCAGCATCCATTGCCACACGTACACAACCCGATCTTTTCAAAGGACCTATATGGGATAGCAGATGGGTAGAAGCCGGTTTGCTTGAACCCATTGACGATTATTTAACCGAAGAGGATTGGGAAGATTTTTATGAAATTGCCCTGAGTGACTATGAAGTCAACGGCAAGCATTACGTTTTCCCTTGGTCTTTTGGAACCAATGGTATGGGTACTTCCATGCTTCTTTACACACCTGATTTTGAAAAAGCCGGTGTAGATTGGAAGGATATTGTTGAAAATGGTTGGACTATGAAAGAATTCCTCGAAGTCGCTGAAAAATTAACTTGGGATACAGATGGTGATGGAGAAAACGATCACTATGCCATTAGTTTTGGCGCAAAAGATATTCATAATATTATGAACTTCATTTACGCTCATGGTGCTAAACTTTCCAATGAGGATGAAACGGAAGTCTACATGAATTCTCCAGAGGCGGCTGAAGGTCTGCAATTCCTGGTTGATTTAGTTGATGAATACGGTGTGGTTCCAAAAGGTGTAGAAGGGATGGGCGTTTACGATGTCATCGGTAATTTCCACGCTCACAGAACCAGTATCGGATTTGGTGGCCCTTATGAAATTGGAAGGATTACAAGGTATTTCAAATCCCAGAAATGGGAATTTTCCGAATTATTTGAACCTGTTTTGGCTCCTTTCCCGCATGTGGAAGGCAAAGACCCTGTTGCTTATGCATCAACAGGAGGATTTGTTATCTTCAAACAACCTGACAAAGAAAAAAGAGACATGGTAATGGAGTTTGCCAGATTCCTCACGAATAAGGAAAATATGGCACTACTTGAGTCATTAAACTATCTAACATCAAGAAAATCTGTTAATGCCATGCTTTATGAAGGCGATGAATACATGAAAGAACAAGTGGATACTTTTGGAAATATCATGGGAGATTATGGAATGGAATTCTTCGGTTCTCAATCCTTCCCTTGGACGGAAATGGAAAAATATTTCACTGCATCGTTGGAAGCGGCATTTGCAGGAACTAAAACACCACAGGAAGCGCTTGATTATTTCAACGTAGAGGCAAACAAAATCCTGAAAAAAAGGAAATAATCCGATTAAAGAATAAGGCCGATGGGTTTCATCGGCCTTTTTTGAGGTGGACGATTTGAATTTACTAAAATCTATATGGAAAAACAAGGCGGCTTATCTATTTATTTTACCCCACTTTGCTTTGTTTTTGACTTTCTTTTTGATCCCTGTGGGTCATGGTATGTACCTGAGTTTGTTTGATTATTCAGTTTTTTCTCAGGAATTTATCGGTTTAGATAATTACAAAGAACTGTTTCATGATGACCTTTTTTGGAAGGCCTTGGGAAATACCTTTATGTATACTTTTGGTGTTGTTCCCTTATGGCTTGGAAAGGCGTTGCTTGTAACGGTTCTTATTTATCCCTTCAGGAAAGGAATCCGAACATTCTTTAAATCTTTGTTTTATCTGCCCCATGTGAGTTCAACCGTTATTATTGCGATGATTTGGCTGTGGGTCTTTAATCCCAATTTCGGATTGCTCAACTATTTTATGGATTCGATTGGGCTGGATAAAGTCGTTTGGTTGGGTAACAAGGCTACAGCTTTGCCGTCCCTGATCATGATGCAGGTCATTATGGGTGGCGGTTCTACCATCGTTTTGCTTTCAGCCGCCATGTCTTCCATTCCGGAATATCTTTTTGAAGCTGCCGAGATTGAGGGAGCTTCTTCCTGGCAGATTTTCAGGAAGATTACAGTTCCGCTGTTGAAGCCTACGATTTTGTATTCGTTGGTGATGGGAACGATTGCCAATTTCCAAACATTTTCGAATATCTATATCATGACAGAAGGGGGTCCCGAATTTTCGACCCTTACTGTTGCCTATTTGGTTTATGAGACGGCGTTTAAAAATTATTATCTTGGGTTGGCTTCTGCCATGTCCATGATCATGTTTGTTATATTGGTGACTCTGGCACTGATTCAGTTCAAGTGGCTTAGCTCCAATGTTGAGTATTAGAAGGGGATGATTGTCAATGAACACGATGAAAGTCAAGAAATTTTCAAAGAAAACGGTTTCTCTGATTATCCTTTCCATTCTGGCTTTAATGGCCTTCATTCCCTTGTATTGGATGGTTGTAACTGCTTTTAAGCAACCAACTCTGACCATGAAGTTTCCGCCGGAAATCTTTCCGAAAAATCCGACACTACAAAATTTTGAATCACTTTTTCAAAGAAGGGATTTATTCAGGTGGACTTTAAACAGTGTCATAGTAGCAGGAACCGTTACATTGACCCAAATCTTTTTATGTGCAATGGCAGGTTATGCCATAGCAAAAAAACGTTTTCCCGGCAGTAAGTTGTTTTTTTGGATATATATTAGTTCCATGATGATTCCGAAACAGGTGACCATTGTACCGTTGTATATCATGGTTGCCAATTTTGGATTGGTTGACACTTACGGGGGACTTATTCTCCCCAGCATTGCAGCTCCATTCGGGGTGTTTTTAATGCGCCAGTTTATGCTATCGCTGCCTAATGAAATAATCGATGCAGCACGTATTGATGGAGCGGGAGAGTTTAAGACATTCTGGAAAATAGTTCTACCTATGTCCAAACCGGCTTTAGCTGTGTTGGGGATATTTACCTTTGTGGGTGAATGGAACTCTTTCTTATGGCCTTTGATCGTGACCCAGTCTTCTAAAATGAAGACATTACAGGCGGGATTGGCCTTGATACAGGAAGAAGTGCCCATGGAATATGCTTATCTAATGGCGGGGGCTACTTTTGCCGCGGTTCCTATGATTATTGTCTTTTTGTCATTCCAGAAATATTTCTTGCGAGGTGTCACTGTTGGGGCTGTGAAGTAGGGGTTATAACTGAGATTCTAACCGAGGGGACAGGGCCACTGATACAAGAATCAGCGTACCTGTCCCCTCTTTAATTATAGTTTTTTTAATTTCTCCTTTAAATCTTCATAGGATGTGAAGTGGATAGCCGTTATACCCAGTTTTGCAGCTGGTTCAACGTTTTCGATATTGTCATCTATAAACACAGTTTCTTCAGGTTGACGATTTTCTTTTTCTAAGATTATTCGGTAAAAGTCTTCGTCGGGTTTGGCAATGCCAATGAGGTTTGAGGGATAAACCGCTTCAAAGACATCGTAATCACCGTTTTTTCGATGTTTCTTATAGTGCGAATCAATGGTGTTGGTTCCCGCAACTACTCTGTTGTTTTCTTTTAGTTGATTCACTAACTGATACATTTCCTCATTTCTTTTTGGGTCGAACTTGGTTTCAAAATAATCTTCTTTCACATCTATTCCGGATCTTTCAGAAAATTCTTGCCAAAAATCTTTCATGGACAGTTTACCGGATTGAATCTTGACGAAATTTTCTGATTTGACAAAGTCAAAAAACTCTCTTTTGTTTAGATTCAATTCTTTGCATATGGATTCTACAACGTTGGTATTGGTACACATGACGCCACCCATGTCAAAAATAAACAATCTTTTTTTTTTCATATCATTCTCCTTCGACTCTCTATTTATCTTCAAATGTATGGTTATTATAACATCAAAAGAAAGATTAAAATGATTGTTGTATAAATCCCTCAATCGTGCTATTATAGCTATAAGAAAAAAACGGGAGGTGGAGAACCCATTTGGGTTTTTTATGGTTGACAAATTGTTAAAAAAAGAAGAGTTCATTGGAAAAATCTTTGATGGTGCGATTCTCATGATAGGTGGTTTTTTGGGGGATGGAACACCTGAATCGTTGATTGATGAAATTGTAAAAGCCGGTAAAAAGGATCTGACGGTAATCGCAAATGATACAGCTTTTCCCGGGAAGGGAATAGGCAAGCTGATCCGTGCGGGATTAGTGAAGAAAGCAATCGTATCACATATTGGAACAAACCCTGAAACACAAAAGCAGATGATCGAAGGAAGCATGGAAGTGGAACTGGTTCCTCAAGGAACACTTGCTGAGAAGGTACGAGCCGGTGGATTCGGGTTGGGTGGTATTTTAACTCCTACCGGATTGGGGACGGTTGTTGAGGATGACAAACAAAGATGTGAAATTGACGGGAAGGAATATTTGATTGAACCAGCTATAAAGGCTGATATAGCCCTTCTGAAAGCAAAAAAAGCAGATGTGTTGGGGAATTTGACCTATAATCTTACCGCTCAAAATTTCAATCCTTTAATGGCTTTTGCTGCCGTAACAACGATTGCGGAGTTTGAAGAGTTGGTGCCTAAGGGTGGAATTGCACCAAATGAAGTTCGAACACCCCATGCGGTTGTTGATTTTCTTGTAAGGGGGGATTGCAAATGATAAAGGATAAATTAAAAGTTCGAGAAATCATTGCCAAACGAGTGGCAATGGAGCTTCATGACGGGGATATCGTTAATCTGGGCATTGGTATTCCAACACTGGTTGGCAACTATTTGCCTCAGGATGTGCATATCTTTTTACAATCTGAAAATGGTATTTTGGGTATGGGAGGCACGCCCAAGCCTGGATACGAGAACAAAGACATGAACAACGCCGGTGGGTCACCCGCTTCCTTTCTTCCCGGAGCCGCGGCTTTTGATTCTGCGACATCTTTTGGTCTGATACGAGGTGGCCACGTTGCCGCGACGGTTTTGGGTGCTTTGCAGGTAGACGAAGAAGGGCATCTGGCCAACTGGATGATTCCCGGTAAACTCATTCCGGGAATGGGTGGTGCCATGGATTTGGTAACCGGTGCAAAAAAGGTCATCGTTTCCATGACGCACACAAAAAAGGATGGGAGTGCGAAAATCATTCCGAAATGTACTCTTCCGCTTACATCTATCAGAAAAATCGATTTAATTGTTACGGAAGCGGCGGTTATAGAAGTGACGGAGAATGGATTAGTATTAAAGGAATTAGGACCGGAAACAAGTCTGGAAGAAATTATCAACACCACAACCGCAAAACTGATCGTTTCGGATGATTTGAAACAGATGCCAATAACGGTGTAATAAGGAATTGATATGATTGGATCTGAGCCTATGAAAGAAAATCATTTGTTTTTATGATTTTGTAATAGTTATAAAATACAACATTATATGATATAATTTAAGCGGCATATGATATGGTTTAGACCGTTTTATTAAAAACATGAGGGGTGATTTTTAATGTTCAGTGAGAAAAAAATATCTGAATTTTTAAATCAACTGTCTTCAAATACACCTACACCGGGAGGCGGGACTGTTGCTGCACTTTCAGGCGGATTAGCCGCATCTTTGGTAAGTATGGTGGCATCATTGACAGTGGGAAGGAAAAAGTATGAAGGATATGATGCCCTGTATGAAGAAACCATCGGTAAGATGAAGCAGCTTTCCGAGCAGTTTCAGGATATGATGGATGAAGATGCCAAGGCATTTGACGGCGTTATGAAAGCGTTGAAATTACCCAAAAAGACGGATGAAGAAAAGCAACAACGAAAAGAGAAATTGCAGGAGGCCTTCAAAAACGCCACAAACAGCCCGGTTAAAACTGCTGAAGCAGTTGTCAAAGTATCAGAATATGCGAAGGAAATGGTAAAACACGGCAATAAAAACGCCGTATCTGATGCTTATTGTGCCATCGAGCTCTGTAAGGCGGCATTCAACATGGCCATGGAAAATGTAGACATCAACCTGGGGTCTATCAAAGATGAAGCCTACACCAAAAAAGTGACCGTCAGGTGTGAAGAACTTCGAGAAACGCTTAACAGGAATATTAAAGAATAAATATAAATCATGTTTAGAGGATGTGTTTTACGATAGAGAATGGTTTTGAACTGATTCAAACAGATTCTACGTGTAGTGCGAGAAGAGGAAGGCTGAAAACACCACATGGTGTGATTGAAACGCCGGTATTTATGCCTGTGGGGACGTCGGCGAATGTAAAGGGTGTTTTACCGGATAGACTGGTGGAATTAGGAGCACAGATTATTTTATCCAACACGTTTCACCTTTATTTGAGACCGGGACATGAAAGAATCAAGGCCTTTGGAGGGCTCCATTCGTTCATGAACTGGGATCGTCCAATATTGACAGACAGTGGTGGATTTCAAGTGTTCAGCTTGTCTCGGATTAACAAGATAACCGATGAAGGGGTTGAGTTTAGTTCCCCCATTGATGGTTCCAAGCATTTTTTTACCCCTGAGAAAACGGTGGAGATTCAGGAAGCGTTGGGTTCTGATATTGCCATGGTGTTTGATGAGTGTGCCGATCCCAATACCGATGAGAGTTATATTCGAGAATCGATTGAAAGAACGTTTCAATGGGCAAAGCAGTTCAGAAAGGCTCATACGAGAGAGGATCAAATGGTTTTTGGTATTGTCCAGGGAGGAACTTCCAAAGCCTTCAGAAAAGAAAGTGCCGGACAAATCACTTCCATCCCCTTTGACGGGTATGCCATTGGTGGATTAAGTGTTGGGGAACCATTTGACATTACCATCGATACTCTTGAGGCGACAACTCCGGAATTACCGAAGGACAAACCTCGATATTTAATGGGTGTTGGAACGCCTGAAATGATTTTTAACAGCGTGGAACGCGGTGTGGATATGTGCGATTGTGTGTTGCCTACAAGAAGTGCCAGACACGCAACCTTATACACCAGACGGGGTAAGATCAGGATCAAAGGAGCCCGGTATAAAGATGATAATGCACCTGTGGATGAACAATGTGATTGTTACACGTGTCGTCATTTTTCCAGGGGTTATTTAAATCATCTTTACAATAAAAAGGAAATAACTGCAATGATACTGGGGAGTATTCACAATCTCAGATTTTTAACAAAAATGATGGGGGATATAAGAAAATCAATCGAGGAAGACAGATTCAGGGAATTTAAGAATAGTTTCTTCAGCG
>JASUTC010000002.1 GCA_030445775.1 Thermotogaceae bacterium
CTTCCAACTCTTTGATAAACGATTCATCAGATAATTCACGGTGATCATTGATAAACGAAAGAAAGTGACTGGCAGAACCAAAAACAAGTAATCTGTTGCGTATCAGTCGGGTAACAAATTTCACATCCAAATATTTACGAACCCAGTTGAGTTCGTTTCTTTTTCCTGTGATTTTCAATGTTAGATAAGAACGATCGAAAACAAAACGACTCGGCTCTGAACAAGCTATAGAGTCGAGTATACACATCTCCATATGTAATATACCCCCCACATATTATAAGAAAAAAATATACCCCACAGATAGTATACACCTATGAAATTTTTTTTGCAACCGTTTTTGTTTTTCATTTGAGTATCTCTTATTCGATTGATTTGAAATCATCTAAAAAAAATTCATGTTATAATCTGCTGGCATATTTAGGAAATGAGGCGTATATTATGGATTACTTATTATTGGGAATGATCCTTTTCATTTTGTTTTTTTCTTTAAGGACAAATTATAAGATTTCAAATCTTGAAGAAAGACAGAAAAAAAACAGTCAAAAGCAAAAAGAGGAGATGGAAAAGACACTTTCAAAAATCAAAGTGATTAATGAATCAATGGAGAAAAAAATTGTGTTTTTACAAAAAACGCTTAATGATTTCAGAGAATACCAAGACAATGCAAATTTAAAATACCAGAATGCTTTTAAAAAACAACTTACAACAATCAAAAATGATACTGAACTGATTAAAACTCTCTATCTAAAACCTGATAAAAAATCACAGGAAACTAACGATACTGATAAATTAGCAGAAATCAAAGATTCAACCGCTGTAAAAGAAACACCCTCGGAAGATTCTAATACCATCACACAAGAAGAAAAACATGTTGATTTGTTTAGCGAAAAAGTCAAAGAAAAACTAAAAAAAATGAGTGGTGATGAAATATGGCTTTTAAAACAGTTCTTAACTCAAGCACCCATGCAATGGCAAAATGTTTCTGAAATTGAAGATGAGGTTTCCATGCCAAAATTTAAAATCCCCAAACTGAGTCGGCAATTTATAATCGATGGGTTACCTATTTTGATGATAAAACATGCAGGTGATAAGATGTTTGTTAAATGGGGAGAAGGATTAACCAGCGATAAGATAGAAGATATTCAAAAGGTAATCAGGGGTGAATGGTAATGCCATCCTTTGAAGAAGAAATAATAAGATCATTAAGAAATGGTTCTGATCTTCCTTTTGGTGCAGCTTTCAGAATCATCCATGGTCGAGAGCGTGAAACTGATATTCTCCGAAAAGATATTCAATTTGTCGCAAACGGCGGAAGTGCGTTAAAGGTTTTTTTAGGAGATTACGGAACGGGAAAAACACTCTTGGGAAGAATCGCCCTTGAAAAGGGATTAGAAAATAATCTCCTGCCTATATATGTTTCTGAACCGCCTTTAAACAAGCCTGTTGAATCTTATCAAGCAATGATCAACGGAATCATTACACCGGAATTTAAGGGTGATTCCCTTTTTTATCTCTTATCTCAATGGTCTGAAAAATTGATATCAGAGTTGGAAAAACAGGGGATAGAGAGAGGACAGGATGAAATATTCATTAACAGAATCAACGAAAAAGTGTTAGAATATGAGTTCACTAATGACTTCAATATGGGGCTGTCAGCATTTATTAAGGCGCATATACTCAAACGTGACGATGAAAAAAAGAAGATCGTAGATTGGATGTCCGGGAGGAAAATTAGTTTTAATGAATTAAAAAAAATCAAAATTTCAAGAAAGGTTGAAAACAGGGAAGAAAGTTTTATCTTTTTGAAGGACATTCTAAAACTATCAAGAGCAATTGAATACAGTGGTGTTGTGATTGTTTTTGATGAATTGGAATTAATGCAAGATCAAAGAAAAAATACCGCATTGAAAGGCTATGAATCGCTTCGTTCTATTATGGATATGATCTCTTCAAAAGAATTACCCAATTTATATTGCATCTGGTTGGGAACTCCTCAATGGTTTGAAAATAGCGAAAGAGGTGTAAATAGTTATTTAGCTCTTTACGATAGACTAAGAACAGAAATGAGTACTACGACTGAATCAACGGTTCAAATTCTTAAACCCGTTTCACCTGAAATTTACAAAGATTTTGTATCAAGTATTATTGATATTTATTCTTTAGCATACAATATTAAACCAAAGATTTCCCTTTCACAGAACACCGTTACTACTCTACAGGAAAAACTCACTTCACCTTTTCACAATGACAAATTCGTTGAAATGAGACAAGTTGTAAAGACAACGGTGGAATTCCTGGACATGATAAAGGATTCTAAAAGTGAAAAAACGGCTTTAGAAGAAATTGCTCCCAAGGAAAAGGAAGATGATGAGAAACTCAAACAGTTTTGGGCGTAAACTGGAGTTGAAACAAATTACTTTAAAACACCCAAAAGACGCCATCTATGTGTTATAATCCTTTTCGCTATTGAATAAATGTGGGGGGGCCACTTATTATCAGTACATATGATGATGTGCTAACATTCGATTCTTTTCGTTTTTTTGAAAATCCAAATATTGCAGCGGCATATCTGTCTCGTGTTGATTATAAAGGACGGCATTTATCATATCAAATTTCAAATTGTTTAAATCTACCGCCATTTATAGAAGAACAAATACCTCATTCTCATGCACTTAAAATCTTTCAAGAAAAAGAAATAAAACTAATCAATGAACTGCCACTCCGGTATATTACACAGAATCAGAAAAGTGTTTTCACCGAGAATATGATCAAGAAAAACATCACAGCCGTTTTAAGGATGCCTTTAGGTAGAATAGAGAATGTAACTTTTTTTCTTAGCATTCTTTCTGAAAATGATTATATCTGTGGCAGGGAATTTGTAGAACAACTGTTAAAAGAAAAAGAATCAATGACCGATAAAATTTACGCCTTTTACAGTGCTTTGTTAACCATTAAAAATCTCTTTTTGAGTTATAGAAAAATTCTTGAATTAAAGGGTGATGAAACCTTTGCACATATGGAAAGAGTAGCTGTTTATTCGCATGAAATAGCGTTAAGAACATGGCATTTGGCCAATCAATTAAACCAACAAGAGTTACTAAAAAAGTTTTCCCCTTTCACTTTTGAAACACTGAAACTTGCTGCTACCATCCATGATGTAGGAAAATTAGCCATTCCAGAAAACATTTTAAACAAACCATCAAAATTAACTAAAGAGGAATTTGAAATAATTAAAACTCATAGTGCAAAAGGAATGGAAATTCTAAACACAGCCTTCCCCACAAAAGGTTATGCACGAGGTGAATTATTTTCAAAGGAACTATACGCTATCATTGATGTCACTAAAGAAATCATCTATCAACATCATGAAAGAATGGATGGAACAGGTTACCCAAATGGCTTGAAAGGACATGAGGTAGGATTATTTTCAAAGATAGTATCTGTAGCAGATGTATTTGATGCCATTACCTCTAAAAGAATTTATAAAGCAAAACAAAGCCCAGAAATAGCCTTAACAGAAATGGTTAAAGAACAGTACAATAAATATGATCCGTTAATTTTAGAAGCCCTTTTTAGAACCCAAAATAAGTCATTGTTACAATCAATCCAATAATAACGCTATAGATCGTAATCACATTACTGAGCTTAAATAATTTATAGGGATAATGATTTTTGATCTTCTTTGAAAAAAGTAAGAGAATAATAATTCCGACCCCAAAGAAGACCACAGGTTCCAACAAGAATTCTAAATCAAAATGGTTTATACTGTTAAAAGTTCCAAATATGATGCATATTAAAGCAAGCAGCAAAAGGGCTGTATCTTTCTCAATAAACCCTTTCATTTTCAGAGATGGTTTAACAGCAAGGGCAAACTTCCCCACTGCAATAACTGAACCAACAGTGGCAAAGATGAGTCCAATTGGTATGAAACCATTTGAAAAAACGATGATCTCATGTTTATAAAATGATCCCAAAAAGAAAGGTAATCCGGAAATCGATAAATAGCCTATCCAAATAGTTACAAACAAGGAAATGGGAACAGGTCTTTTAGGTGTATCGATGTTTCTCGTACCATGTATATGCTGATAATAACCAGCAGATAAAAACAATAACGCTTTAAAAATCGAATGTGAAAAGGCATATTCCACACCATAATTATTCCAACCTTCCAAGATAAAACCCATTTGGGACATCGTGCTAAAAGCAAGTATTAATTTGATATCCTTTTGTTTGATTGACAAATAAGCACCAAACAATGCACTAACAATGCCTACATAGATTAAATATTGTGTTATAAGATTGCTATTTATAGCTTGGTTGATTCTTAATACATGAAAAATACCGGCATTTACAATGACTCCGGATAAAATCGCTGAGATTGAACTCTCAGAATCTGAATGGGCTGAGGGTAACCACATACTGTAAAAGAAAATCCCAGATTTAATCAAAAGAGCAGATATAAGGATTAAGAACGGTAAAGTATAATGATGGTTCGCCTGTGATAAAAGTGTAATATTCAATGTTCCATATTGATGATAAATCATTGCTGTTGCAACAAGGTAAATATTAAAGCTGATTGCGCTTAATATCATATACTTCAAGCTGGACCAGATTTGTCTGTTTTTTAATTCTATAGAGATTAACAAATAAGATATGAGTGACATTAATTCCAGAGTGACATAGATATTGAAGAGATCGTTTGCCAAAAATAAACATGTTAAATCAGATAACAAGAGATTGATTAAAAAATAAAATTTCCAATTGTAATCTTTTTTTGACGAATAAATGATAACAGCCAAAAAAACAATATAGGTTGCTGCAAGGAAGAGTAACGAATCCATATTAAAAAACACTTCAACCCCGTTTTGAAGATGCCAACCGCCAAACACTAAACTAACGGGAAGAAGCTCTTTATTATTATAAAAATATAGGAGAAACATCATGAAAAGAACGATCTGAACGATCGGGATTTTTTTAGCATATTTTTTTAGAAAAGGGATTAAAAATGGAACTGCAAGACACAAAATAATGGAATATTGTAATAGCGTAGATGTCAAATATAAACCTCCCAAAATAAATGAATTTTTAATTACAGATAGTAACAAGATTATACCAATAAGGATGCTAAAAATAGTTAAAGAGGTGGATAAATTAAAGACTTAAATCGTAAAAGGTACTGAAATAATATTTTATTCGGTTTAAAAATAAAATTCTACTTAAAACGTTTATTATAGGCTGGTCAAAAGAAAAAATGGAAAACACAGACAAGTAAGGATATAAACCTGAATTATTTCAGGGTTCAAGTTCGCCCCTCCTTTCTTCCTCAACAAGTTTTTCTATTTTATCTTCCTCAACTGTGTCATAGCTCTTTGAAAGATACATGGCAAAAACCAAAGATAAAGATTGTGTTGCAAAACCAATAACTACTGCCGTTAATACCAAGGCTTGTGGTAAAGGATCGGAAAAGGATTGTTGTGTAATGACTGAATGAACAGATTGAAGTATTGGTGGTACGGTAGAATTTGTTGAGCCAATATATAGAAAAATTCCAATAGTGGCTACGTTCATAACTCCAAGCATCAGCAACTTTTTTATTATGTTTTTAGTATAATACACACCAAAAAAGCCACAAATAAAAGTAGCACATATAAACAACAACTCCAACTCTCTCATGAAGTCCTCCTTTTTTGTTTAATCGAATATATCACAAAAAACAACAAAAAGAAAATGATTTTATATTCAACAATTAATATTAATGTTTGACATATATGAGATTATACTATATATTGTTAGTCGAGATGATGATATGAAAAGTATAATCGAATGGATTTTGAATACTTCGTTTGATGATTTAAAAAGAGGATATACCTTCGATGATGAAAGCGACGCTTATCTTTGTTTGATTTGCGGAAGAACTTTTAATGCTGGTCATATTTACCCAGTAAATAATGAATTTTTAGACGCTCCCACAAGAATGGCTCAGCATGTTGAACAGGTACATCACGGAATGATTGATTTCTTGTTGTCAATGGACAAAAAATACACCGGCTTAAGTGATATTCAAATTAGTATACTAAAATAATTCAATCAGAAAAAAGATGATACTCAGATCTCCAAATCACTAAATATTACAAAATCAAATGTAAGAAATCATCGATTTCGTTTGAAGGAAAAGGCAAAACAAGCCAAGGTGTTTTTAACTATCTTTGAAATGATTGAAGCTAAAACAGATTCAGGTCAAAAATTAATCAACTAAAATATGGATTAATGGATCGAAAAAATGATTGTAAAGAATACTTGATAAAGACTAATATTTAAAAGACAGGGTGAGCCCCTGTCTTTTTATAATCTTAAAAAAGAATGGAACAAAGCTTTGCAATTTCTTCAAGGAATAAACGATCTTCTTCTGTAAAGGGATTGACTGTATGTGAGTCTATGTCGATTTCACCCACTACTTTACCCTCTTTAAAAATTGGACTGAGTATTTCTGATTTCACTTCAGGACTACAAGACAGGTAATTTGTTTCCAAATTAACATCTTGAACAACAAAACTGATTTCTTTTTCTGCTGCTTGTCCGCATATACCTTCACCAAAATGGATTCTTTTGTGGTCAGTTGGTGCCCCAACAAAAGGTCCTAATATTAATTCCCTGTCTTTTTCAGGATCAACTATGTAAAAGCCCACCCAATCGTAATAATCAATATTTTCTTTTAATAGTTGACAAACAGAATATAATTTTTCTTCCCTTTCACCAGGCTTTTCTAAAATTGATTTAACCGAATCGATTGTATTTATAAAATGAGGGTTCAGAAGTTTTGATTCACCTTCAATAATCCTGTCTAAAAATTTGAAGGCACGTCTCATATGTGGAATAACAATGGATCCACCAACCATTGCAGCAATGGATAAAGCCTCCTGAATCTCTTCCGGAGAAACCTTTTCCTCCAAACATCTGATAATATGGTATTGAATACAATCATCACATCGCAAGACAGCAGATGCCACAAGCCCTAATAATTCTTTTTGGTTTTTATTCAGAACACCTTCACGGTACATTTGAGAATCAAGACTGTAAAATCTCTTCAATTCCTTTCCTGCATATTTCATAACATATTCATTTAGCTCATCTCGTTCTTTCATAAAGTTTGATTTTGCATTCATTTCATTCCCACCCCCAAAAATTTAATCAAATTATATCATGCATCAAAGAATGCCCATCAAATCTTATTAAGAAAATGAATGCTATATGCTATAATTTTCATGAAATGAAAGGTGGGATCAAATTGAAAAAAGCCATTATTGCCTTGGATGTAGGTGGCACAAAGGTATTAGGAGCGCTTTTTGACGATGAATTCAACATCATACAAAGAAAGAAAAAGTTAACCAAAGCCTTCGATGGTGTAGATAAAATCTTGAACCAGATTTCAAAAGTAATATCTAAATTGTTAGATACAGCCAAAGAAGCGGATATGGAAGTTGTTGCCATAGGAGCTGGAGTACCTGGAGTAATAAAAGATGGTATGGTATTATTCACCCCAAACCTTCCCTGGAATCATTACCCACTTGCAAAAGAAATTGAAGATCTTTTTAAGATACCAGTCGTTATCGGAAATGACGCAAACGTTTCACTTTTAGGAGAATGGGGGCATGGAATAGCTAAAGATACAACCAACACTGTCGGTTTTTTTGTAGGTACCGGTGTCGGTGGGGGGCTGATTCTCAATTCCAAAATATATACCGGTAATATAGGGCTTGCAGGAGAGATTGGTCATATTACATTGAATCCGGATGGTATTATTTGCGGGTGTGGTTCCAGAGGTTGCTTAGAAAGTTATTCTTCTAAAACCGGTATTTTAAAGTATATTCAATCACAAATCAGACACGGAAGAGATTGTTTGTTAAAAGATGAAATTGCTGAGGACAGTTCGGATTATATTCTTAGAAGTTCAATTATAAAAGACGCTTTAGACAAAGGAGATGAATGTATGACAGAAGCTATAGAAATAGCCGCTAAATACCTTGGTGTTGCTGTAGCGTCTTCTTTAAACATTCTCAACCCTGAAATGGTTGTTTTTGGCGGTGGCCTTGTTGAAGCTTTGGGAAATGATTTTATAGATAAAATAAAAGCATATGTATCCCTCTATTCAGTTCCTCACGCCACTGATAACTGTACTTTCAAACTTTCCGTGCTTGGAGATGACGCTTGTCTTTACGGTGCATTAACAATGGTTGAAGACAGAATGGCAGATCAGAGGCAATAATGTTTGAAATCGCTGCGGTTATAAGTATTGCTTCTGAAGGTATTTATTTGAATATATCCGAATCAAAGGGCGGAACCATAAAAAAAATTGAATATTTGTATCAGCCGCTAAATATCGGGCAGGAGACTTTTAATTACGGAAGAATAAGTTTCAAAAAAGTGGATAAAATCTGTAAGATATTAGATAATTATAAACAGCTTATAAAAGATTACGCTGTCAGAAATGTAAAAGTTGTAGGTACTACTGCACTGAGAGAAGCGAAAAACATCACTTTTATCTTGGATCAGATTAAAAGTCGAACCCATTTTGATGTTCAGGTCCTGGATGATCCTCAAGAAAAATCTACTATATACAAGGCAATGCTGTTAAAAATAAACAACTCTGTATTTAAAAATGACCGCTTATTTTTAGGATATATAGGAACAGGGAGCCTTGGTATTGCCATTTGCAAAGATAGAAAAATAACTTACTCCCAGAATGTTCGAATTGGTTCAGTGAAATTATTGGAAATACTGAGAAGCTTTCAAAGTGACTCAGAAAACGCTTACAGAATCATTAATGAATATCTAAGCAGCTTTGTAAAAACAATCAAATCAATTCCTGACATTCACCGAGTTGAGCATTTTATTACCTGTGGTCAGGAGATCGAAAATATCATCAAAATGAGTGGCGGAAGGTTGGACACTGAATTTCAATCCATTCCCGTTAAAACAATTACGGATTTGTTTGATAAGATTAAAACAAACACCCCGGAACAAATTGGTCGTAAGTACAACCTTCCTGATCATGATTTGGAGTCATTACTACCTTCTATGGGTATTTATAAAATGTTTTTTAACATTATTGAAGTTAGTCCGATTATTTCCGTTCCGGTAAAACTCTCAGAAGCCATTTTATTGGAAATGTTTTCAAATGATGATTTTAAGGAGATCAGTCGAGTTTTTGCTGAGAGCACCGTCATCTCAGCTAAAAATTTAGGTTTACGCTTCCTATACGATGAGGAACATGCAAATCAAGTGGAAAAATTAGTACTGATTCTATTTGACTTACTGAAACCTAAACATCGACTCGATAAGCGTTACAGATTATTATTACAATTAGCCGCTATTTTACATGATATTGGCAAATTTATCCAGTTAAAAAATCATTCAGAACATTCGGCCAACATTATTAAAGGGACAGAACTTCTGGGTCTTGATCAAAGAGAAACTGAAATTGTCGCTTCTGTTGCCAAATACCACAGCACTAAATTTTTATTGTCCGATGATGTTAATTTACAAAAATTGGAACAAAAGGATCGATTGGTAATCGCAAAATTGTTAGCAATTCTTCGATTGGCTGATGCCCTTGACAGATCTCATTCAAGTAAAGTAAAGGACATTAAGGTTCAAATTAAGAGCAGAAAATTGAAGTTAAAGATCATATCCGATCAAAGAATTTTGTTAGAAAAATGGTCTATAGAAACAAAATCGGAATTTTTTGAAGATGTGTTTGGTTTAAAACCAGAAATAACAAAGGAGTGAGTGAGTGAATTTAGATTCGTATGACTATTATTTCAACAGGGAGTTAAGTTGGTTGGCTTTTAACGAAAGGGTTTTGGATGAAGCTTTTTCAAAAAGCAACCCATTGCTTGAAAGATTAAAGTTTCTTTCTATCAGTGGATCGAATTTAGATGAGTTTTTCATGATTCGCGTTGCAGGTTTAAAAGAATTGGTCTCCGTGGGTTACTCGGGAAGAGATGCTGCCGGGCTGTCTGCAAAAGAACAGTTGGATGCCATATCAAAAAAAGTACATCACCTGGTAAAAAAGCAATACGTTTGTTTAAATAAATTACTTCTTCCTAAACTCCAAAAAGAAGGTATCCGATTTTTAAGTGAAAAAGATCTCAACAGCAACCAGTACGCTATATTAAATGATTATTTTAATTCGACTGTGTTCCCCGTGCTTACACCCATGGCTATCGATCAGGGAAGACCTTTCCCGCAGATACTCAACAAAAGTTTAAATCAAGCGGTTATCATTGAAAATGAAAAAAAGGAAAAACTTCTGGCTATCATACAAGTTCCCTCGGTACTTCCCAGGTTTATTAGAATTTTTGATAAAGATGATGAAAAAAACATGAACTTTATCAGTATGGAAAAGCTGATTAAACTGTTTGCAAAAAAACTCTTCACGGGTTATAAAATTCTAAGCATTCATCCTTTTAGGTTAACAAGAAATTCTGATTTAAGCATTGATGAAGAGGAAGCCAGTGATTTGCTTGAAGAAATAGAAAAATCCTTAAGACAACGTGAAAGAGGCTTCCCGGTGAGGTTGGAAATCGAAAAAAATTCATCCTCCATCATCAGTAACATTTTATTTTCAATGCTTGCGTTAAGTAACGATGAAGTATATGAGATAAACGGACCAATAGATCTGTCATCTTTTATGGATATTTCAACTATTGAAGGCTACGAAAATCTCAAATACAAACCGATATTCCCGCAACAACCTCCGGAGTTTGTTGGCAAAAAAAGTAAATTCGATGTGATAAAAAAAAGAGATGTGCTTTTACATCATCCCTATCAATCGTTTAAATCGGTGATTGAATTTTTGGACGAAGCTGCTGAAGATCCAAATGTTTTAGCAATCAAACAAAGTTTATACAGGGTCAGTGGGAATTCACCTGTTGTGAAATCACTGATGAAAGCTGCCGAAAACGGAAAACAAGTAACTGTTTTGGTAGAGTTAAAGGCGAGATTTGATGAAGAAAACAACATTCAGTGGGCAAAAAAACTCGAGAAATCGGGGTGTCACGTTGTTTATGGATTGGTGGGTCTAAAAACACATTGTAAGATACTGCTCGTTGTGAGAAAAGAAACAGATGGTATTAAAAGATATGTTCATTTATCCACAGGAAATTACAACGATAAAACTGCCAAATTATATACTGATATTGGAATGTTTACTTCACGTGAAAGTTTTGGTGCAGATTCGTCTGCTTTATTTAACGTGTTAACAGGGTATTCTCAACCTCCTGAATGGAAAAAGTTTTCCGTGGCTCCCGGAAGTTTGAGAGATGCTTTCATCCAGCACATTGAAAGTGAAATATACAATTCAAAAGAAAACGGTAACGGAAGGATTATCTGCAAAAATAATGCTTTACTCGATAAAGAAATAATTAAAGCCTTATATCGAGCGTCTATGGCAGGTGTTAAGATAGATTTGATTGTAAGAGGAATATGTGCACTTCGATCTGGGGTTAAAAAACTTAGTGAAAACATAACCGTTTACAGTATTGTCGGTAGATATTTAGAACATAGCCGTATTTATTATTTTGAAAATGCTGGAAACCCAAAGATATTCCTGTCAAGTGCTGATTGGATGCCAAGGAATCTTGACAGGCGTGTGGAAACGATGTTTCCTATCGAAGATGAACGGTTAAAAGAAGAGATAAGGGATATATTGGATTTGATGGTTGCCGATAACGTGAAAGCCAGGATTCAAAAAGAAAATGGTGATTATGTAATCAAAAAACATCAGGGAGTACAATCCGTTGAATCTCAAGAGGCTTTGGCACAATATTATCGCGAAAAAAATCAAAAACATTTTAATGACAAACCTGAAAAATCGAAATTCCGTTCAAAAAAAAATGAAGTGGATTTTTGAGTGATCATTTTTAATGTATAATAACCATTGATGATTGTTAGGATGATGTTTTTGAAACTAAGAGACATTTTTTCGAAAACCGGAAAACCGGGTTATTTTATTCTTCTCGATATGTTGATTTCGTTAACCATTTCATCATTTTGTTTGATGATGGTGTTTAGTGAACTTCATAGAATTCAAGTTTATAACAGACATATAGAGGAAATAATACTTCAAAGAAATCAAGTGACCAAGGTCCTCACTTCCAAACAACATTATGTTCAAGAAAACAATTTAGAAAAAGACAGAAGTTATGAAATTTTCCCCGGTGTGTTCGTTGATATTTATCAAATCAAGTTTGACAAACAGATATACGAACTATATGGGTTGGAAGAAGTTGAATTTGGAATAGTCGATAAACGAAAGGGTGAATGATTTGTCAAAAATTGTAAAAGACAATATCTTTGAAATGATCTTTGAGGCTTTAAACAAGGTGGATAAAAACCTAAGCATGGATTTCCGAGTAGAAATCCCCCCAAATGAGCAATTTGGTGATTTTTCCACAAATGTTGCCATGATAAACGCAAAAAATGCCAAAACCTCGCCAAGGAAATTAGCCGAAAAAATTGTTGTCTTTTTAGAGGAGAATTCAGATGTTGAAAAAGTTGAAATAGCAGGACCCGGTTTTATCAACCTCTTTCTATCCCAAGAGTTTTATCAACAGAAGTTGATGGCAATGTTGCATGAAGAAGCCCAATCTTATTTCCATACTAATCTTGGCCAAAAACAAAAAATACAACTTGAATTTGTCAGTGCAAACCCCACTGGTCCATTAACTGTTGGGCATGGAAGACAAGCTGTTATAGGTGACGTCCTTTCCTCTATCTACGAAAGATTTGGATACGAAGTAACAAGAGAATATTATTTTAATGATGCTGGAAGACAAATGAAATTATTGGCAAAGTCTGTTTATATACGATATAACGAATTGTTTGGCATTAAAGAAGAAATTCCTGACGGCGGCTATAAAGGTGAATATATTATTGATATCGCTAAAGCAATTAAAAACAATGAAGGGGATAAATTTAAAGAAAAGTGGAATGAAGAAACTGAGTCTTACTTTCTCCATCAGGCTAAAGATGAAATGTTTAAACACATAAAGAACACTTTAAATTCAATGAATGTACATTTTGACGTGTATTTTTCAGAGGGTTCTTTGTTTACAGATGGAACGGTAGAAAAGGTAAAAGCCATTTTCCGTGAAAAGGATTTGATTTATGTAAATGACGGTGCTCTTTGGTTAAAAGTTTCTGAGTTTATCGATGAAAAAGATAAGGTTTTAATCAGATCAGATGGTATGCCAACTTATTTTTTTACCGACATTGCAAATCATTATAAAAAACATGAAAGAGGTTTTAAGAAAGTCTTCGATATATGGGGTGCAGATCATCACGGACATATACCCAGAATGCAAGCCGCCATGAAAGCACTGGATTTTGATGAGGATTTCTTTAACGTTATTCTTCATCAGATGGTGACTTTGAAGCAAAAAGGCGAAGCGATTAAGATGTCCACCAGGCAAGGGACTTTTATTACCCTTGATGAGTTATTAGAAATGGTAGGGAGGGATGCAACCAGATATTTTTATGCCATGGTGGATAAAGACGGACAATTAATATTTGATATTGACCTTGCAAGAAGCACATCTATGGACAATCCTGTCTATTATGTTCAATATGCACACGCCAGAATTTGCAGTTTAATTAAAAATGCGGAAAACAAAGGTCTGAATTTTGTACCTGGAGAAAATCTTCAAGAACTGAACTCAAGACAAGATTCCTTGTTTATAAGAGACTTAATGTTGTATACCGATGCTTTGATAGAAGTCATCCAAACCAATTCCCCTCATAAACTAACAAACTATATACATGATTTGGCCTCAAAATTCCACCAATATTATAATTCTAATGTATTTGTCGATAAGGAAAATGAAGCTGTATCAAATGCTCGTTTATCATTAGCTTTTGCTACACGAAAGGTGATTAAAGACGCTTTGATGTTGTTGGGAGTCAGTGCACCCGAAATAATGGAGCAGATTTAAAAATGTTAATGAATCGTACCGATACCATTGTGGCTTTATCTACTCCGATAGGAACCGGTGCTATTTCAATCATTCGAATATCAGGACAAAAAGCAATTTCTGTTTTGAAAGAACACTTCAATGGATGGAAAAAGGATGATTACCCAGTACCTAGAAAAATGTACTACGGCAAATGGACCGATTCAGATCACTCGACTATCGATGAGGTTCAAATTGCTTATTATCAATCGCCCAATTCTTTTACCGGTGAAGATATGTTAGAAATTTTTTGTCATGGGGGGATGATCATTACTGAAATGGTTTTGAGAAGCACCTTGAATCACTGTAAAGATGCGTTACCCGGAGAATTTTCATATCGTGCTTTTTTAAATTCCAAAATTGATTTAATACAAGCGCAAGCGATTAATGATTTAATTAATGTAAAAACACAAGAAGGGGCAAAATTACTGGTTAAAGGACTTGAAGGAAAGCTTTCTCATTTCATTAAAAATCTTCAAGAAAGATATACAAAAATAGCAGCAATGATTGAAGTTCAATTGGATTATCCTGATGAGATTTATGAACATGTTGAATATGAGCGTATTTTGAATGATTTAAAAGAGCTTACCAGTGATTTGTCGAAAGTTATCAAAGAAGCTGCCAATTCCATTCGGTTAAAAAACGGAATTGATACAATAATTGTTGGTCCTCCTAATGTGGGAAAATCAACTTTAATGAATCTCCTTTTAAATGAAGACAGGGCGATTGTGACTGATCTGCCTGGAACCACAAGAGATTATATACAAGCTGAGTTAAATGTGAAAGGAATTTTATTGAACCTGATTGATACAGCGGGTATTCGTAAAACTCGAGATGTTGTGGAATCAATGGGCGTAAAGAAAACATTCCAACTTTTTAAAGATGCTCCGTTTGCAATCTTCATCTTTGAGCACTCTTCTACTCTTGATGGACTATCAATTAATCTTTTAGAGGAAGCTTATGCCGAAAAGAAACAAATCCTTATACTCTTAAATAAAACTGATTTAAAAACAACAGATAAGAAGGAATCCCATGTTATAAAAGAAAAGCTGAGTCAATATGGATTAGTTCATGAGATTTCAGCTAAAAAAAGTGAAGGAATTAGTGTTTTGGAAGAGTTTATTTATGATTCTGCTAAAAAACTTGTTGACAATAAAAGCGAAACTCAATTGTTCAATAATCTCCAGAAAAGCGTTTTAGAAAGGGTTTATAACGATTCGAATAAAGCCATCTCTGATCTAATCAATGGTTTTACTATTGATACGGTTTCAATAACTATTAAGGATATTATCAAAGAATTGAATGATTTAACCGGAAGAGATTATAATGAAGACATAATAAACGCAATCTTTTCTGATTTTTGTCTTGGAAAGTAAATTAAAGGTGTGTGTGGTAGATGAACCAAGTAATCGGTAATAATGAAATATATTACATGTTTACATGTCCGAGAATGTTTTATTTTTTCTTACAGGATGAAACAGATAATGTAATAGTCGAAAATGCTTTGGAAAATGATCGTATTCGAAATGTCAAAGATTATTTTAAAAATATTTCTTGGGTTGATGCCAAAAAGAATCCGGAAATAACAAAAAGAACCGTTAAGAATGAAGCAGACATTTTAAACCCCATTTTAGAAGGCAGTATTAAAGGCATAAACTTAAAATTAGCAGTACATGCTTTAATCAGAAAAAAAGACAAGTACCACATTGTCTTATCACATTTATCCAGAAGGCCCAGTAAAAGACATCATGTCATTGCAGCTAGTTTTATATTCCTTGCAAAATTAAACGGAATCAGCGTATCGGAGAACATCATATTCTTAAGAAAAAAATCGATGAAGACCCAAAGAATAAAAGAAGAGGGATACCTATTATTTTTAAAGACATTTAGAGAAATTGCAAACAGTCAAGAGCCGCCCCCCGCAACGGGTACAAGAATTTGTAATTTTTGTGGGTATTGGGAGAAGTGCCATTCGTTCAATGTGGATGATCGTACTAAATTGCCTGTCTCAAGTATTCGTGGGATTGGAGCGAATATGTCTTCAATTATGAAATCTTATGGCATTAGCACCCTTGGAGATTTAATTGATATTCCTTTGAAAAAAGAGTTGGAAGAAAAGCTAAAAAACATTATAAGATATAAATTACAAGCCTATTCATTTGTCAACGATACAGCTCTATTCTTAACAAAACCGGATCTTTTAATCACAAATAATGACAATAACGGTGTTTATTTTGATATAGAAGCCGATGATAGTCCTTATTTATTTGGATTTTTACAAAATGATCAGTATAAATATTTTTTAATCAGCGATAATGACTCAAGAAAATCTCAGATTGAAGATATTATGAAATATGTGGAACAGCTAAAGGTAAATCTATACCATTATTGTGAATACGAAAATCGGGTTTTAAAAGAACTTTCCAACGAATGGAAACAACAGTTTAAAAATGAAGGTAACGGAGATCTGAAAAATAAATTCCTTAAGAGTTTTTTTGAAACACCAATGATTGATATTTATGAGATAATCATTAAAAATATATTTGTGCCATTAAGGCATTATTCGTTAAAATCTATTGCAAAATGGTTGGGTTTCAAATGGCGTATCGGATTGGATGGCAGAAGTTCAATACAAGAATATCGAAGATGGTTAAATACTGGAAACAAAAAACACTTAGAAGCATTATTGCTATACAATGAAGACGATTGCCGAGCAACTCAAGTTGTTAAAGAATGGATTAGCAGTCCGTCTTCCTTTGATCACAAGCATTTAATTCTTAACAGGAGAGATGTAGATGATATACTCAATAGAAAATGAAGCTGTTTTACTGACATTGAAAAGGAAGAATGTCTTTCTTTTTGATATGGATGGGACTATATATATCGATGACAGGGTTATCAACGGCTCCGTTGAGTTTTTGAATTTGATAAAGAAAAATGGATGTGAAAGATTCTTTTTTACAAATAATTCATCAAAAACTAGGGAGGAGTATTATCACAAACTCAAAGGATTTGGCATTAACACATCTACAGACGAAATTATAACATCTAACCGGATCACAGCTGCTTATTTGAAAAAGCATTACCCCAATGCACGTATACTGTATATGGGGAATTATGAGGCTGCCAGTGAAATCAAAGATTTTGGACTTAACATCATACCACCTTATAAGCGTTTTTTAGATAAAAAAATTGATGTTGCGGTTTTGGCTTATGACACCGGAATTAATTATGAAAAAATATCTGTTTTTTCATATTTTTTAAAACAGAATATTCCTTATATTGCAACCCATCCGGATATTAATTATCCATCAAATATAGGGCTAATTCCTGATGTTGGAGCGTTTATTGCCATGTTCGAACGTTCTACCGGACGTACTCCCGATCAAATTTTGGGTAAACCGTCAACGGTAATTCTTGACTATGTTTTTCAAGAGAATAATATAAACAGGAAGGATGCTGTCTTTTTTGGTGACAGGCTTTACACTGATATCAAAATGGCTAATGATTCAAATGTCTCATCAGTATTAGTTTTATCAGGTGAAAGTCAAATTGAGGATGTTGAAAAATATCCCTATTCTCCTGATTTAATTGTGGATTCTTTGCTTGATCTGTATCAATTATACAAAGGGGAAAATCAAAATGAATAACATGGAGAAACAGTTCAAAGAATTATTGAACAAATTGCTGTTAAACAAAAAAGGTCAATTTAGTTCAGCATATCTTTTTAAATGTTTGAAAGTTAAAAATAAAGAACTCATGGTTATTTTATCAGAATGGATTGATCAATTAATCAAGCAAGAAAAAGTTGATTTGATCAATACCGGAAAAAGCAAAAAAGATGAAACACTTTACATGACTAAGGTCTTTTTTTTGGAGAAATTAAAACAACATTTGTTAACATTTGATTTTCTTTCGGACGAAAATGCTACCTTTTCTTTTTTAAGTCGTGTAACCGAAACACAGCATATCAACACAGATTTATTGGTAGACAAAATTCAAAAATTTTTGTGTCCTTTGGTCAAGTTTGTTAAAGGATCAAGAGATGTACCGATCATGTTCAACCTTTACAAAATTTTTGTACCAGAACGAATGATCAATATTTCAGAGCAAATGATGGAAAACATTGGGTCAGAATCCAGAAGTTTTTCTGAAAGTAAACAAGTCAAAAAAGTGATGTTTAAAAGCGAAAAAAACCAGCAACATCTTTTTAGTAACTATCAAATTATTCTCACAGCTTTGTCTTATATTTTATTAGAAAAAGGCAAACTGATTTTAACCAAAAGCGAAATAAGAGAATCAAGAGGTTATAAAGTCTTTTTTAACAGCCCAAAATTTTCTACATTTACTGATTTGATTCAAAAGATTTACCCATTCAGACCTTATGTCAAAGATGATCTAATAAGTTTTTATCCAGAAAACTGGTTAGATATCGATCAAATAAAATTGCAAATAAAAAATGAAAGATGTGAAGACTTTTTACAAAAGAATTTTGACTTTCTAGATAAAGAGGAGGTCTTAACTTTAAAAAAGGTATTAACCCCTCATCAACAAGCTTCGAAGGTCAAGAAGAATTTGACGGATGAAGAAGAGAATTCAAAAATAGAAAAAAATGAGAAAACTTTTACTCTAAAGGATGGTAATGACAAAAATGATTTAGACAAATATAAAAAGAGGATATCAGATGAACTTACAAAGAATCAAAAACAAGTCAATCAGAAAAAAAAGAAAACTAAAAAATCTGAACCCTTAAACTTTTTAGACGAAATCATTTACAAAGAAAGTGAAAATAATCAACCCAAAATGATGATAGAACATGAGATAAAAAAAGAATCCAAAAAGAATTCTTTTTCATCTGAATCTTTAATCGATCGTTTAGAACATTTTGATAAGCGTGAAAAGCATTTTTTAATATGTATCCTTGATTCCACAAAAATCGAATCAGGTTATTATTCACATTCCGGAAGAGATGAAAAATTTCAACTATTTGTTGAAAAAATTTCATCCTCTGATTTATTTACAGTAAACTTAAAAGATGAAAAATATTATTTGAAAAGAACACATCCAAATGCAAATGCTAAATACAAGCTTTTAAGAGAAAAATTGAATGAAAGTATAATGGATAACGAAAACAAAGAGGGTTTAAAGGCAGAAGAGGAAACAAATGGTTTTAATTCACAAAAATCCAAAGACATGGAAAAAGAAACACAAAAACCAGTAGGCGATGAAAACGGAAAATCTCTCTTGGATGATTTGGTACTGAATGAAAATCCAAAATCTAACGCAACCATTGCTGCAGAAACCAATAATATAATAAATGAAGACCATCAAGAATCTTTAATAATCGAAGAAAACAAAAAAGATCAAAAAACCGATGCCAATGACTTAGAAAATGTTGATCTCGAAAGTTTTTTTGAAATTTCTGATAAGTCTGAAGATGAACATAAAAAAAACATTGAATCTAAACCTTTGCAACAAGAGTTGCCACAAAACACTAACGAATCCAGGACTCCAAAAAAAGAAAAATTAGGAGAAGAAACCAACGATTTAAGTGAAGATGAAACAGTTGAAAGTGAATTGGCCGGGAAAATTATCTCCGTCCTGACAGATGATCAAGAAAAATGGTTAAAGATAAAGATGCTTTCAGAAGAAATGGACTTTGAATTAAGAGATGGACTTGCCTATAAACCTGAAATTGCGGTTTTTGATGAAGGCTTTTCTCATTTGGAACCTATTGCAAGAAACACAGATGCTATTATTATGCATATTGATGAATTCATGCGCCTGTTAGGACTGGAGGATAACCATTGAGAAGAAGTGTTATCGTTTTTTTTTGTGTATTTGTATTGCTAATGATAGTCATTTTAATCCTCAACAAGACTCCAGAAAAATTTATTATAGAAACCTATAACATATACCAAGAAGATAAGTTAACTAAAAAAATAATATTTCTGGACGCTATTACGATTAAGGCCCCTTCGGATGATTTTATAGAAGCAATTTACCAAACTAAAGGTGAGTATGTCGATTCAGATTCAGTTTTATTAAGGATGGAAAGTAAAGAAGAAGCCTATCAATTAGCTAAATCTAAAAACGAATATGCCATTTCTTTACTAAATTCAGGTAAAGCCACTCAGGAAGAAAAACTACAAGCAGTCGAATTGGCAGAAAACAAACTTGAAAATACAAATATCAGAAGCCCTATAGAAGGCTATATTATAAAAGTTCCTGTAAATGAAAGACTTTTTGTAACAAAAGGAACCCCGCTTTTTGAAATTTTACCAATAGATTCAAGTGCATACGTTCAAATTAATGCCGAAGAGGAAGTAATATTGAAAAGTGCTGAATTCGTAAAGGTTTGTATAAAACCTTCTGAATTAGAATGGTTATTAGAAGAAACACAAATCGTTGAACAAAACAACAGCCGTTATTTATTACTTTTCAGTGATTTTGAAGGAATAGATCGAGAATTATTAGACTCACTTTACTGTGAAATACTGATAACTTATATAGACAATCAAGCAGCTTGGATCCCTAAAGAATATGTCTATGATGAATTTGTATATTTGGAAGGAAATAAAAAAATGGAAATAAACATCCTGGAACAGAAAAATGACCTTCTTTTAGTTCAAGGACTAAAAGATCATGACATTTTGATTAAAAAGAGGTGAGAATATGGCGATTTTAGATATTCCAAAATTGATATATCACGCGTTTCAATTAAACGCATCAGATGTTCATCTTTCGGTAGGGGAACATCCGGTATACAGGGTTTTCGGAGAGTTACAAAGATTAACAGATGTTCCTGTTTTTACAAAAGACGACTTAGAAAAAAGTATCAATTACTTGTACGAAAAAATCGGACTAAAAAAAACCGAAAAGAAAGAAAATGATTTTTCTTTTGGTATTAAGGATACCATCAGGGTAAGATCAAATATTTACTATGAGAGAAGAAATCCTGCAGCTGCTTTTAGGATCATTACAAAAAAAGTTAGAACGCTGGATGAACTTCAATTACCATCGATACTTCGTGAATGGAGTGAAAAGAAAAGTGGTTTGATTTTAGTTGCAGGTCCTACAGGTAGTGGTAAATCAACATCTATGGCTGCCATGTTAGAACACATCAATGAAATTAATAATGTCCATATATTAACCGTTGAGGATCCTATCGAGTATATCTTTGAAAGTAAAAAGGCATTGATTCACCAAAGGGAATTAGGTTTGGATACAGATTCTTTTAAAGATGGACTGAAATATGCACTCAGGCAGGACCCGGATGTAATACTTGTGGGTGAAATGCGAGATCTTGAAACCATGGCATTGGCTTTAACGGCAGCAGAAACGGGACATCTTGTTTTTGGAACGATTCATACAAACTCAGCAGCTACTGCTCCCGAAAGGATCGTTGATGTTTTTCCGGCTCATCAGCAAAGACAAATCACCCTCCAATTGGCAAATTCTTTGATTGGTGTTTTGTATCAGAGACTTGTCAAACGCAAGGATAATGAAGGCTTTTTCCCTGTTGCCGAGATTATGATTGCCACATCAGGAGTTAGAAATCTAATTAGGGAACAAAAACTCCATCAAATCGGAACTTTGATGGAAACCGGGAAAAAATTTGGCATGAAATCCTTTGACGAAGCTTTATTAGAAGCCTATGATAATCAGATCATTTCCAAAGAAAGTTTATTTAGCTTTTGTAGGGATGTAGAAAAAGTGGAGAAAAAAATTGGCCAATATACATTATGATAAAAAAAATTTAGAAACACTTTTTGATTTTAGCAAAATTGTATCCAACAAAAATGAAATACCTACCGATGTTTTAGCCTTTGTTGGCGATTCTTTCTTTAACATGGTCGCTACTTTTCATTCGATTGGTGATGGAAGAATAAAAACAGCAAAAGCGTTTAAGAAAGGGGTAAAACATAAAAGGGCATCCGGTCAGCGAAAATTTTTAGAAAAAATAGAAGCTCTTCTGACTGTGGAAGAGTTAGAGGTTGTAAAAAAAGGCTTAAACTCCAAAGGCGCCAAAAAAAGGGGTAATGATTATGATTACAGATATTCCACTGCTTTTGAAACTCTTGTAGGATATCTTTTTTTGAAAAGGGAATGGGAGAGATTAGATATTATCTTTAGCGAGTGCTTTAAATGACGATAATTAAATGACTTCTTTTAGAAGGTGAAGTTATGAACATAGCAAAAGGAACGGCTGCAGCCATATCTTTACAATCCTTTGCAAAAAAAACTGAAGGAAAAAGTAAAACGGGGGCTTATTTTGGTAAAGTCATTGCTAAATCCGGTAAAGAGATTCAGGTATTAATCAATGATAAGGTTTATAGAATTGAACCGGGAAATGCTCAAACTATAAAAATCGGCGATAAAATACAGGTTTTTTTCGGTAAAGATTTACCTCAACAAATTTCAGAGGAAATGCTTCAACGAATAAGTGGGAAACTCATAGATGTCTTTTCTCTTTCCTTGCCATACAATACAACCAAAGAATTAGAAAATTTGATTAATCAAATGCCTCAAAATGAACGTCTTCAGTTTGCTAAAATATCAAATGAGATGGTTCAAATGGTTGAGTCTATCTTAAAAGAAGAATTTTCAATGCAAACGGAAAAAACTCCAGAATCGACTAAAAATTCCTTTAACCTTTTTGATCCAGAGTTACCATATAACAGAAGACTTGTAGAATTGTCGCTTAAAGCAAAAGAAATGGGGAAAGTTTGGGAGCAAATACCCGATACTATAAAAAAAGAAATCATCAAAAAATATGTCCTTTTTGATCTTCAAAAGCAAAAAGCAAATGCCAAAAGCAATACATTAGTTCAAAAAACAAGAAATACCCTTTCTCAAGGCATTCAAAAACATAACATCAGTTCACAGAAGAGTTCTGAAGTTGAAGTTAAATCTTTAGAATTGAAAAATAATAAATCACAACAAGACGATTTGCCGATTAATCAAAAAATAAATGAAGCTATGAAAAATGATGGCAGTTTAAAAAAAGCTGTCATAATGGATAAGGTGGAACAGTTAAGCAAAAATCACCCACAGACCTTGGGGAAATCAGAAAAAATACAACAAAATGTTCAAAATTCAAATATATCAGAAAACACATCTGACAAAGATAACAAAAAACCAATTTCTAAAGCTTCTGCAAATCTACTTCCTTTAAAAACAATTCATAATGATCGTAATGTAACAGAAAATTTAAAGTTCGCAAGGCCAAAAATTCCATTAACACAAGAGGTATCCAAATTAAAATTAACCCAAAGTAATAATCAGACTAAAGGAAGTTTAAACACATCAAAGGCCAATACAAACGTCCATCAAAATTCGTCTGAAGTACAATCCAATGATTCTACTCGTTCTAATCCATCCATTAATGTGAACAATGAAAAGATATTTTTTACAAAGGAAGATATAAAGATAATCACAAAGATTCTTGAAAATAGTATCAGTAAACCGTTATCAATTGAAAAGAATATTGAAAAACTCGATAGGGTAATCAATTCGAATAACTTTGATAAATTGAAAATTGATTCAGTTGGAACGACAATGAAGCAAGTCAATGGCTCTAAAGATGTTGAAAATATCTTGCAGTTAATTAAAGAAATATCTTTATTCGAAGATTCATCAAAAAGTTTTGCTTTATCTAATGCTTCGGTGCAAAAAAACAATTTTTGGGATTATTTTTCAAACGATAGTTTTGAAAAATTGACCCGTTCTCCACTCATGGATGTTGAGATCAAGAATATGATTTCTTATTTTAGAAATACCGGAATTCCAGTGCGGGATGCATTTCATACAACTCTTGATATTGTTAATTTAGCTTCTCGGGCTAACCGAGAAGAAAATATCAGTACTCAGCTTTACTCCATATCATTAAAGCAATATTTAAAACTCAAATTACCTCAACTGATTGTAAACAATAATATTAGTCAAAAAAGTGAAAATGAGCTTATTAATAAAATAGAGTCGTTTTCAAAAAAGGCATTTATCATCGTTAAAGCCTTTACTGAAAGGTTCCTCACAGAAAAACAATCAGAAATCAACCCACAATCAAAAAAAACAGCAGACGGAAAAACAGCAGCCAAGGATTTATCGGAGGCTACAGTTTCCAGGAATTTCGAGAATAATCGAAAAATAACACATGAAGACACCCGTCAAATCAATCCCAAAATGAAAGAAAATTCAATTGATTCAAGCGTGAGTTCTGGAAGGCATGTAAAAGGGAAAATTCAAAAAGAATTATCCACTGATTCTTCTTCACGAAGCAAAAATCAAGGCAAAAATCAAGAAACAATGACTAATCAACAAAATTTAAAAAAAGAAGGTTTAACTGAACAAATCAATCCAAAAAACGGAAACGACAAACCCGTCCAAAATGAAAGTAAATTGCAAGCACAAATGAGATTTAATGAACACATTCAAAAAAATGAGTATTCTTCAGAAAAAATATTGAAGTTTTTAAATATTTCATCAGAAAAAAATGATTTTTCTAATCCCTATTCATCAATCATAACCTTAAACGAACAACCATTCGTGATCGATTTTCATCATCAAAAGATGGATAAGGGAGGTTATGAAAAGAATGAAATGTACAGAGTGTTTATTGAGACCAATACGCAGTTATTCGGTACAGTATTTGTTGATACGATGGTATCGAACAAGAATATTGATATCTATATTTATGCCGAAGAGCAATATGCAAAAGCTTTTACAAATCATTCCTCAACATTGATAAAAAGAATAAAAGAAACAGATTATAATTTAAGTGGACTTTTCATAAGAGAAAAGATAGATCAAAATGAGATCTTAAAATTGAAGGTCAAAGAACATACAAATACCAAAAATGAGAGGGGGTTTTTTAGTTTCGCATGAAAAAAACAGATCAACATGGAAAAAGAATAAATGAAGAAGAAATTAACGAAGCAGCTGCCTTAAAATACAATCCGGAAGATGGACCGGTGCCAAGAATTGTGGCACAGGCGAAAGGTGAATTGGCAAAAAGAATCGTTGAAATAGCTTTGGAAAATGATATACCCATTTACAAGGATGAAAAATTAGTAGAAAAATTACTTGATTTGGATTATTATTCTGAAATCCCCCCTGAGCTATACAAAGCAGTGGCTGAAGTAATCGTTTATGTTTATCAACTTGGTGGGTTTAAATAAAAGCGAGGAAAAAGATTGAAGACAAAACACTTTACAAATTATCAAGAAACTTTAGATTATTTTTTTCATTCAAGGCCACATGGAACTATCAAATTAGGATTAAGTCGTATTATCAAATTGCTTGAATTAATCGGCAATCCACAAACGAATTTTGATGCACTTCAGGTTGCAGGCACAAACGGAAAAGGTTCCGTTACACGTTTACTATCAACCATCTTCACAGAGTTATCATACAAAACGGGTGCCAATTATTCACCTCATTTGACTTGCTTTAATGAGCGAATTACGTTTAATAATCAATTAATCACGGATGAAGAAATAATCGAATTGGCAAATAACATTTATGATTCAGTTGACACAATGGATCAAATATCGGAAGAGATGAAACCCAGTTTTTTTGAATGTACGACTGCAATGGCATTTAAGTACTTTGAAAAAAAGAGCTGTGAAATTGCTGCTGTAGAAGTGGGGTTAGGGGGAAGATTGGATGCCACAACTGCTTTAAATCCAGCTGTTACTGCTATTACTTCAATAAGTTTGGATCATGTGAAGACCTTGGGAGATACCATAGAAAAAATCGCTTATGAAAAAGCAGGTATTATCAAAGAACGAACGCCAATTGTTTCTGGAACGGATAGATCTGAAGCAATTTCAGTCATAGAAAAAGTTGCTCATGAAAAGAAGGCACCAATCTATCTATAT
The DNA here is from genome assembly GCA_030445775.1 of Thermotogaceae bacterium. Lineage (GTDB taxonomy): Bacteria > Thermotogota > Thermotogae > MWEM01 > MWEM01 > JASUTC01. The sequence continues at coordinate 25,892 of JASUTC010000002.1, forward strand.
TCAAAGGATTATGATTATGAATTGGTAAAAAGCAGCATTGATGATAATATATTCAATTTTTACAGCAAAGAAAAAGATATTAAAAAAATAAGATTAAGAATGAACGGTATTCATCAGATGAAAAACGCATCAACGGCTATAATGGTTTATTTGTTATATTGTGAAAAAAGAGGAATTAAAGTAGCTGAGGATAGTCTTAAAAATGCTATTTGGCATGCCAACTGGCCCGGAAGATTTGAAAAAATTTCCGATAACCCTTTGATAATAGTTGACGGAGCACACAATCCAGAGGGGATAGATGCGTTGATAGCAAACTGGCAAATCTATTTTGGAAATATAAAACCAGTCTTACTGACCGGTATGCTAAGTGGGAAAGATTATACTCATATTGTTAAAGCATTATCTGAGATTTCATCTTTTGTCATTATAACTGAACCAAACTCGCCCAGAGATACAGATACTTCCATCATAGTAAAAGAATATAAAAAACAAAAGAAAGACAGGGAAGTTAGTTATGTCCCGAATCATAAATCGGCATGTACAAAAGCATTGGAACTGTCTGAACAAAAAAGGCTACCGATTCTTATTACCGGATCACTTTATGTTATAGGCTATTTAAAAGAAATTATGAAAACCTTAGAATTTAAAAAGCAAATCCCAGGAGGTGTATTTTGAAACTCCATTCATTAGCAGAAATTCGCCACTTATGATAAAATCTTAATATGAGTTAAAGAGGAGATTATATGAAAGAAAGCTGGCGAAAAGATAATTTTGAATCCTATCTGTATCATTCCGTTGAAAAGGCCATAAATGACCATAATTGGAAGGAACAAATACTATATTCGTTAAAAGCGGGTGGTAAGCGTTTTAGACCGGCTTTATCCTATTTGTGCGGTGAAACGTTATCAATGAAGCAAGAGCCCTTGTATTCGATAGGTTCGGCGATTGAGTTGTTGCATACAGCTTCTTTGATACACGATGATTTACCGGAAATCGATGATGATGACTATCGAAGGGGACAATTGTCCCATCATAAACAATATGATCATGGTACTGCCGTTGTTGCAGGTGATTACATTTTTTTTCTTGCCTTTGATTTCATCACAAACCTTAATCATTCGAAATTGATAAAATACTTTATTCAATCTTCTAAAGATCTCGCTTACGGAGAATATCTTGATATTATAATGGAAGACAAATCAAGCGTCTCTCCAAAAGCCCTTTTAGAAATGTATGAATTCAAAACTGCCAAGCTTATTGAATTTTCAATAACCGCACCTTCGGTTCTCAGTAATCAGCCACAACAGCATATTCAAAAATTGAAACGTGCCGGTCAGATGTTGGGTATCGCCTTTCAAATTTTGGATGATCTCAAAGGGATAGAAGGGACTTTTGAGAAAATAGGAAAAACTCCTGGAAAGGATCTTATCAACGGGAAAAAAACAATCCCATCCTTGTTAGGTATAGAGTCTGCAAGAAAGATAGTCAACGAGAAAAAAGAAAAATGTATATTAGAGTTAGAATCGATAAAAGACATCGATGGTAATGACTATTGCAATGTCATTAATTACTTGCAATCAGTATGGAAGAATATTGTTACTGCATAATAAAAAAACGAAAGGATGGTACTGATTGAATTTCCTAAAAAAATTCTTTGACAGAATAAAGGCGTTTCCAAAAGTTTTCAAAGGGTTAAGCTTAAGAAAGATCATTGATTACTTTAAATCACATCGATTACTTGCTATCATATATTTGGCAATAGTGGTTGCTGTCATTATCATCCTGTTTTTATTAATCAATTACTTCCAAAATCAACAAACTGAAATTGCAGTCTCAAAGACTGATGAAAAGTCTGCTACTGCAGATGTACAAGATTTATCATTAACCATACCAGAAAATGCTTATCCGTATCCAAAAAGTTTTACAATTAATAAAATCCCAAGAGATGCGGCATACAATCAATATAAGCAACTTGGAAATTTCTATGGAGATATTTATGAATTAAGCCCAAATGATGGTAGGAATGATTTAGCATTAGAGCCAATGACCTATACTTATAGGATTCCAAATGAATTTTATTTCGGTGATGAGTATTTTAATTTTGAATTATTGTATATCGAAAATAAAGAAAATCCCGTTGTAAAGGTTTTTTCCGGCGGAGAGATAATCCAAACTGAAAATAATCGCCCAATATTAAGAGCAAAGGGTTTTCATGGTTCATTAGTAGGGCTTAGGGTTAATAATCCTGTTAAACAGTCATTAGGTTTAAAAAAGATAATTGAAAAACCCGACAATCTTAAACCGGATCTTTTGCTTGTTCCCGGTATTGACATCAATTTTCAAGGGTTTTTGCCAAATACCATCAGTAATACAAACCCTCAAGGAAATAATCTATGGGAAGTAACATTTGAAGACAGAAGTATATGGGTTTACGATTATCCACTAACAGAAACTCGAAGTGCAAATTATGTTAGAGAAGCCAAAAACTTCTTTACCGATATTTCTAAGACAAGCTATATAAGATTGGAAGCAGAAAAACTTGCAAACAGCTTACTTGAAAGCGAACAAGAGTATGACATCATTGCCCACGGAATTGGTGGAATCATCGCCAGATATGCCGTAGAAAATTATCCGATTACCAATATCAGAAAAATCGTTTTAATCTCTGTTCCCAACACCGGTACAAATATCGTTAACCCTTCTTTTCTCAATCTTTTATACGGAAAAGACACGCAGGTACTTTCTCAGATTTACGGTCTTGATGCAGATACCATCAGGTATTTAACAAGAAACAACATGGGGTATTTAGAAAATGTCAACGTTTTTTACACTGACATTTTACCCTTCGCCGAAGTTATAAAAACCCTTGAAAATTCATTAAGAAAAGATATCTCCTATTTCTTCATTGGTGGTAACCAACCTGATTTTGATGCGGAGTTGGAAGACTCTCAATTTGCAAAGTTTTATCCGGAAAATACCTTCGGAAAAGGTGATGGCATAGTATCAGTTTACAGTGCCATTTACCCGTCCTTAGAAGAAGCGGAAAATGAAAAAGATAATGTATTATCAAAAATTGTTCCTTATTCTTTTTATGACATTTTTCTTCAACAACAAACCCTTCAACTTATCCGTTCCTACTTAGAAGAAGGCATAGAAGTTGTTGAAGTTCCGGACTATCAAGATGATACTTTTAGAGAATGGATGTTTGATAATTCTGATTCAACTAAAACAAATTCAATTGGAGAACATGAAAATGATTTATTTGCCAGCACCATCACACTTAATCCTGCGACAGTAATTCAAGAAGAACCTGAAAAAGTCCCAAATAATCTTCCCACACAAACAGATAATGTTCAAGACCTTGATGATTGGAAAAAAGAAACCTCACCAAAAGAGGCTGAAAAAGATGAGTCAGCGGGAACGCAGACCACGGAAAATAACATAGAAAAAAAAGAAACCAACGGTCAAACTGAGAATACCTCAAATAGCAAAATCGAGAATAATAATCTTGAAAAAACAATTTCCATTATTGAATCCATCAAGACTTCAAAAGATTCAGAGCCTATTCAGTATGATAATGACGCAGTAAATGGTTCAAATCAAATGGAAATCTTCACACCAAAGTCCTCAAAATGGAATACCAATTTATTTCCGGACACATTTGTTAATATACAAAACATGATCATTTATAATTTAACAAGACACAAATTTCCATTTGATTCTTCTCCATACGGAATAGAAACTGTGGGTGATTTAGTTTATATCTTTGACAACCTTGGAATAACACTCTTTAAAAACGGGACGTTTGAACGAATAAGCGACGGAAGAGTCAACGCTTTTTTCTCAGACTCCAGAAAACTGTACGTAGTTCAAGATAACATATTAACAGAATACTCAAATGGTGAACCTTCAAAAATGAGTTATTTAATGTTTGAGGCTCCTATATTATCATTCGCCGTTACTGACTCTCATCAGTATTATCTACTCTCTCAAAACGGTCTGACCTTTGAAACACCTTCAAAAAGTTTTAAACTCAACGGTCATTACGGACAAATTCTATTATATGGCGTTTACCCCTATATTATTACTGATGCTGGAGTTTACCTATTTAACGGTAAAGATTGTGAATTGGTATACGAACCATACAATAAGGATATCCAACTTGAATCAGGAATCATAAATAACGATTCTCTTTATCTTTTAGCCTCGGATTATTCATTAAGAGCAATAAGCCTTGACGGGGAAAAAATACTGCTTGATACAGTCCATAATACCGGAGGAATTAAAATCCTCAAAACCCCTGAAAAAATTATTGTTGCAGGAAGGAATAAATTTAATATCATCGATTATTCATATAAAAAGCCCGAAGGTACTTTCTTTGAAATTCCTTCTACAGACAAGGTCCTTGATGTCAGCATCTTTGAAGGTCATTTGCTTGTATTGGTAAGAGAAGGTGATTCTACATTTTTAAAAAAAATGGCTATCATGGAATAAAAACATTCTTAATAGTAATTGTTTTCATCCTTTTCTGCCAAATTGTAATCGCAGACGATAAAGATAATGCAATGTCTCTTTATTTTTCTGGGAAAGACGCCTATAATTCTGGTAATTATGCTGCTGCTCAGCAATATTTTCAAGAAGCATTGGTAAAGGACGAAAATATTGAAGCCAAAGCACAAAACATTAAATATATGCTTGGCGTTAGTGCCTTTAACAACAAAGATTATAAAACAGCAAAAACATACTTAGTTCTTTTTCCAGATAATCCCATCGCAAATGACTTGCTGCAAAAGATTGAAGAGTTCGAGAAGACGCTTCCGGAAGACTTTCTTTACCATAATGAAAATGACGACGAAAAAGTTATAACTCCCTCTCCAACCCATTCTGTAATGTTATCAACGGAAACTGCGAAAAAAAACAATAACACAAAGCAAAGTACAACTATAATCATCATAATTACCACAATCGTTATCATGTCTGTCTCTGTTTTTTTAGAAATTAAAAAAAGCATGTTCAGTAAAATCGCTTTAAAATTAGTAGGTGTTACATCTGATACCATTTTGATAAAAAATAACCAAGATGCAAATAACCTGGATACAAATAAAACGAAACTAACAGAGGAAGTTGAGGAAACCCAAGGACCAGAGTTAAATACCATGTCTCTTTTGGAAACACCGTTTGATGAAGAGATAGATATCGAAAAAATGGCATCGAAAGATATAAAAGAGATCTCCAGATTTTTTGATGAGGTTAATGAAGAAGTTGTCTTCGTTGATAATCTTGAAACTGAATCAAGTGAAGAGATTGTAGAAAATAATGAAGAAAATAAGAAAGATGATGATTTTGAATCTGCACGAGATTCCATTTTAAATTCCATCTTAGACGATGAAGAACCCTCTGAGTTGGAAGACCAGGAAAACCAACCTGAGAATAAAACAAAAGCAGTTAATGAAGTATCTAAAAAACCAAAATACGAACACCTTGATAATATACCGGATGATTTTAATGTAAACAGTGCAATTGATAAAGCTTTTAAATTGATAGAAGAAACCAATCGCTTACAAACACAAGAAAGTGAACAAAAAGAAACCGAGGACTTCAAGTCCATCGGGGAAATGGAAAAAGAATTGGAAGAACAGGAGAAACTTAATCTTGATTATTTTCAAGAGATGGAGGAGATTGATGATGCATCCCTCAAAAACTTTTTGGATTATGTCTTTGAACAACATCTTGAAGTAGGTCATAAATGAACAGAATCACATCAGTAGTTATCGTACCGCTTTTTGAAAAAAATGGTGAAATAAATCTTTTGTTCACCAAAAGAAATCAAAAATTGAAACATCATGCGGGAGAAATTTCATTTCCGGGGGGGAAAGTAGAAAATGGTGAAAAATTTTTTGAAGCAGCTAAAAGAGAAACATTAGAAGAGATTAACTGCTCTGTGATCAAGACAATCGGAACTTTAAAGCCGGTTATGACACTAGTATCCGATCATTTAATATTGCCCTATATAGCATTCATTGATACCCGCAATCTTATTCCAAATGACGTTGAAGTTGAATCCATTCATACGATTACGATAAAAAAGTTGCTTAAAACTAAAATGCAAAAAAGAAGATTTCCATATAAAAGGTTATTTATTACAACACCGGTTTGGGAATTTGATGACTTTTATGTTTGGGGTGCAACCGGAAGAATCCTTTTAGATTTTAAAAAGTGGCTAAAAAAACAGGGACGCAAATTACACGCCCCTGATTTATCCAAAAAAACTTCTTCTTAGTTTTGTATAAATTTCAAAACTTCTACATTATCCGGATCTAATTCGAGTATTTTCTCAGAAAATTCTTGATTTGTATCAGTTTCTCCTGTAATATTATTGATTCTGATTAAATACATATAGGCTACAACACGATCTCTTGAATCAGCTGCTGTATTCTCAGCTATTTCTTTTAGCTTAGGGTAAGCCTGCATTAATTGTGCAATAATCTGATCTCCATAAGTAGCCATAAACTCTTTGTTTTGTGCTACATAGAGAGCTTCTGAAATGAAAGTGTCAAAAAATTTCATTGCCATTCTTGTATCTTCAGGATTAAGAGAATAATATCTACTTAAAGCAGCAAATCCTTTATCTTCGTCCTTAGACATTTCCTTTAAATTATCAAGTCTTAAGTCTTCCAATGACTTTGACTCCTCATCTGTCAAGATGCCTTCTGTTTGACTGGAGAGTTGTATAATACTCTGTAAAGCCACTTCATAGAAAGCACGGTCATTAACAGATTCCGGTTCAAATTCCAACAGATAATTTACCATGTTGTTGAAATCCTGAGTTTGGACAGATTGTGTATATTGCTCTCCAAACTCTTTTATTGATTCTAAGTAATCGAAGAATTTGAAAGTAATGTTATTTTCTTTCTTATATTCATCTATCCAATCCATTAAAAGATTTTGTTGGGTTTTCTCTTTAAATTGGGTGTATTCTTCCTCCATCTTACTGAAATCTTCCAATGTTCTTACTTCGGTTTTCTCAACGGGTAAAATAATGTGAAATCCGTAATCTGATTTAACCGGAGGTGTTAATTTGTTTAATTTCCCTGAAAAGGCAGCTGCTTCAAATTCAGGAACGGTACGCCCTCTTTGGACCCAACCCAGCATACCTCCATTCTCAGCTGTTCCAGGGTCCTTTGAATACTCTTTGGCAGCTTCTTCAAACGTAATATTACCCGCTTCAATATCGGCTTTTATCTTTTCAGCTTCTTCTTTTGTTCCCACTAAAATGTGACCTGCTTTAACCCGTTCATATTCAGCGATAATATCTGATAGATTTTCTTGATACGCTTGTTCAATTCTTTCTTGCGTGAGTGGTGCAACTGTTTCTATTACCTTTGTTCTAAGCATTTCTTCTTTTTTTACCATTTTAACAAACTCATAAAAGTTTTCTACAGACCCATAGTTGGTGATGACCTGTTCTTTATACTCTGGTGTAGCAGTAACTTCTGCTACAATACTATTAGTTTCTTCTTCAAGCTTTAGAGCATCAACAGTAATATTATTTTTAACCGCATAAATTTCAAGCAGTTCCCCTTCAGCCTTGATTGTTGCTAAGTCAAATTTTACGAATATTCCATCAAATACCGGATTAAAATTCTGCTGCGAAGTATAATACTGTTCGTAATTTAAATAATCAGCTTCTACATCACGCATTTGAACGCCATAACCAGTATCTTCTCCGTTTTCAAATATTTTAACGGCCATTGGAAAACTTTCATTTGACAAACTTGGTAAAGCACTCTCGGTTGGCTCCATAATTTCTTCATCTGATAAAGTACCTAATTCCATACTCGGTAAACCTACTCCTTCAGATGTTTCATTTGCATCACTAAATGCGATAAATGCCACAAACATTAATGCAATAAATAAAGTCAAAAACTTTTTCAAAACAATTCCCTCCCAAATAAAAATATTAAACTCCTATGTCTTTTAATTTCGCTACTATTATCTTGGCTCCTAAATCTAATGCATAATCATAAAGCAAAACCACCACCTGTAAGACGAAAAAAAGTAACATATTCTGCCAAAAAGGTCCAATTAGAATTTCTGCAAAAAGATTCTCAAAGAGCTGATTTGCTATAAGAAATAACATACAAAAAACAACATTAAAATACATGACCATAACAAGCTTTTTTAATAGTGCATTTTTATGCACAATCAAATTTCTTATCAACGAGAAACCACCAAATAAAAATAAATAAAGAACAGCAATCATTTTGTAAGGTAAAAAAATAAGCCCGAGTATGGCTGTGGGGAAAAAAACAAAAATAGAATGTTTAATACTGTTGCGTTTAATAAAAACCTCTAAGACAAGTGCGCTTGCTGAAGCAATAAAAACTTTATTAACGGGAGAAACAGAGGCGATTAAAAGTATCACTAAACTGAGACTTGTCAATATTCCCGATTCAGCAATAAGACGGGTATTCATAATAATAAACAGGCATCTCCAAAAGAATAAAAACGATAATTATTTCTTATGGCTGTTTGATAAGCCGCCATAATGGTTTCTCTTCCAGAAAAAGCGGAAATCAATAATAATAGCGTACTTTTTGGAAGATGAAAATTCGTTATCATCGCATCAACTAATTTAAACTCGTAAGGTGGGTAGATATAAATATCTGTACTTCCAGAAAAACCATCTATATATTGCTCGATATTCTTTCCTATGGTCTCTAATACTCTTACACTCGTTGTCCCGACAGCAATAATCCTTCTATGATCCTTTTTTGCTTGACAAATTTGTTTAATTGAATCCGGCGACACATGAAATTCTTCAGAATGCATTTGATGATTTTCTATTTTTTCCTCAGAAATAGGTCTAAACGTTCCCAACCCGACATGCAAAGTAACTTTTATAATTTTTATTCCATATTCTTTTAAGGATTTTAATAAGTCTTCTGTAAAGTGTAACCCGGCAGTTGGTGCAGCTACAGCACCATGTTTATCTGAGTACACAGTTTGATAGCGGTCGTTTTCTTCAATAGTTTCATGAATATATGGCGGTAAGGGAACATTTCCAAGAGAAAACAGACCTTCTTTTACTGTTTTGAAATGATCTGTTTTGAACGAAATTATCCTGTTCCCATTCTCTTTTGTCTCGAGACATATTCCCTTAAGCAAAGGGGTTTCATTTGTTGGAACGCAAATTTCCGTATCCTGTTTTACCCTTTTACCGGGTTTACATAATGTTTCCCAAACGTCTCTTTGTAATTCTTTAAGTAAGAAGATTTCGATATTTGCTCCGGTACTCTTTTGACCAAATATTCTTGCGGGGATAACCCTTGTATCATTTACAACAAGAACATCTCCTGGTATTAGATAATCTTTAATATTAAAAAACCTTCTATGCTCTATTGACTTCAAAGATCGATTGATTATCATTAATTTTGAATGATCTCTGGGTTCTATCGCTTTTTGTGCGATCATTTTTTCCGGTAAATTGTAATCATATAAATGAACGTTCAAATTATCACCTTTTTCTTCTTAATCACCCATAAAAGCATAAACAAGAGCAACTGCAGATAAAGCTGCACCAGCAACGCCTATTCCTATCGCATACCAAAGTTGCATTTCTATGGAACTCATCTTCTGTTTAAGCCGATCATTTTCAATCTTAAGATAATCGTTGTCTTGTGAGATTTGGTTGAATGCTGTACTAATTCCCTCTAATTGTGAAATTCTACCATCATGATTAGCAAGCACGTTGTTTATCTCCGGGATTTGTTTTGCGTATTGAAGTGATGGCGAGGCGGCTTCCATATCATTTCTAAACTGCTTAATTTCTTGTCCAAGAAATTCAAGGTTTTCAACACGTTTTTTTAAACCATCAATATCTCCATCTGTTTTTCGATCATAATCATGCAGTTTTTGATCTTCAGCTTCCATTTTTTTCATCCATTCATCCAAATCGCCATATATTCTTAAATATTCGATCAATCGGCTGACATTTGCTTCATTTGCTGTCAAACGACTTTCTTGTTCTTCCACCTGTGAATAAAGGTTTTCCAATTCCCTTTCAACTGCAGTTAGAAAATCGCTATATCCACTAATAAAACTCGTTTCATCTTCAAGGGTTTGTAATTGAATCAATACTTGGTCTTTCAGTTGAATTAAGCGTTGCTCCATCGCATCAAGTTCATCTCTGCTCAGCGTTACTTCCAAAATATCAAGTCGGTTTCTCAATTGGCCAAGGGACACTTTGTTTGAGGAGATATCGGACTCCATTTGAACTATTTTAGTTGAGACACCGGACATTTCCTTAAATGCCTTACTACCTAAAATGCTTTCCCTGGTTCTAAATAATGCTTCAGCAAGCTCATATCTGTTCACGGTATTGGCACCGTAAAAGTAGCCTCTGTTGTCCACATCCATTATACCTAATTCTATTATTGCCAAAACTTCTTCATAGATATCCAATTGTTTTGAAACATCTGGAGGAGCAGAATAACCGTATGAAATTAAAAGCAAAATAACAATGGTCGTTAAAAAAGCTCTTTTCATTTTGACCTCCTTAGAAAACAAAATTAATCGTTCTTTCTCTTTCGCCATTCAATGTAATTACCTTTTCTTGTATCTCTCCTTCAGGTGTTTCACATCTGACCGTATAAGAACCATGCTTTAAATTGAGTATAACCGGTGTTAAACCACTTTCTTTACCATCTAAAAAAACCGGAAGGTGATCAGGTAATGAATTTATTGTAAGGTTTGTATATGATGGAATTTCACGATAAAATGTATATGTTTCACCATCTAAAAAAGTATTTGTTTCCTCATATTCTGCACCATCTGACCAGCTTAATCTCAAAATTCCATTTCCCGGTCGTATCTTGATTCCCCTAAGCGGTGTATCACCAATATAAGATCCCATCCAATGAACTGCGGCTCCAGAAGGTTTGGTTACCAAGAATAATTCTGATTCTCCCTCTAAATTGATCGTTTCTTCATAAATCTGGCCGGGTAAAAGTTTGTATATTCTTCTTCTTACCGGATAACCACCACGAATGATGTCAAAGGTTTGTATCCCCTGATACGTATTAATAATTGCAGGCGATTCATATTCAACACCTCGATGAAAAACAAAGGATTGACCGGCTGGAATAACATCAAAAACAATTGTAGTTTCGTCATTAAGGTTAACATTCTTTTCACCATTATCAAATGTTTCAATGTTACCCATCCATTCTTTCTCCCCGCTGATCAAATGTATCAAATGTTCGCCATGACTCATCATTTTATCAACCGGTGTTAAGCCAACTTCTTCACCATCTATCGATAATACTGCAGCGGGAGTAGATGAAAATGTCCAAAGATATTCTTTTAATATAAGCTCTTCACGAAGTTTATTCTCACCTATTTCCACAAAAATATCCTTTTTAATAGGTTGAAATCCCTTTGCACTAAGTGACAATTGATATTTACCCGGTGGAATCCTTTTCAAGATCAACGGACTCTTGCTGGTATCATGATTGTCTATCGTAATAGTAGCATCAGTAGGTGTGGCAACAACTGTCAAATCGGAGAACGGTTTCAAAATTTGTGTAATTTCGTTCAACCCTACCTTTTCAATAATGATATCTTTTGTTTCGCTATAATGCCATTCTTTATGGAATGAAATAATATGTTTTCCGGCATCAAGATAAGTTTCTATGGGTGTTTCACCTAATTTGCTACCATCTATGCTTACAACAGCACCTGATGGGTCTGAGTTTATTTTTGTTTTTCCTTCCCGTTCCAAATTAACTTGCAAATACTTTTTGGCATACTGTTTTACATCTATATAAAAAGTACGGGGTATAAATCCTTCATGCGAAACTTGAACATAATGTTTTCCAACCGGTAATTCAGTTTCAAATTTTCCAATGGATTCGAGATTTTCATTAACAACGATTTTGCTGTTTTCAGGGAAGGCTTCTACCAATAACACACCGGAAGGAATCATCTCTAAACAGATTGATGTGGCTTCAGTAATACTGATCTTTCTTTCAAATGTATTATAACCTGGTTTTTCTGCTTTTAAAATGTAGTCCCCTTCTATTAAAAACAACATTTCTGAAAGAATTCCGTTTCTATCCGTCAAACCGAATAAAGAATTGTCTATGTAAACCGACGCATTTCCGGGTATTGTTTTTATTTTTACCGGAACGGAGAAAAACACCGAAAATACTACGGTTAATAAAACTAACGTTATTAGCAATTGGCGTTTCAACACATACGCCTCCAACTCTTATTGATATTCAACATTCGGGAATTTAATCTCGCCTACATTCATCCATGTTAAAACATTGCCTACTTTTTCTGTAGGTTCTGGCTTTGCTGAAATAACCTTTGCATCTTCAGGTAAAATAAAAACAAGTTTAGAATTTGAATTTTCCTTTAATTCCAATCGGTTTTCTCCAAAATCTGTTATCCATCCATTCTCTGTTTCCTTTACCATCCCGGTAACTACATTTACCTCTTCAATCCTTAGCAATCCATTTTCCTTGTATGCAACTGCATCATATTCCAGAACCTCAATAGGTCTGTCGGATTGTTCTTCGAGTTTAGATAATACTTCCTTATAGTTTGCCATCTTTTCATCTATAGAAACACTGTTAAAGTATTCCATTGACTCCTCCAAATCAGATTCTTTCTCGTAGGCAAATAAAACTTCATTCTCAATTTTTGTTTCATTACCTCTTTCAAAACTGTAAGTTGCCGAGAATTCAACTTGCTCATAGTTTTGTTGGTTGTTGAAAAAAGTAAAAATATTAAATCCTGCAAAAACAATAATAACGGCTAACAATATCCACATTAATTTTTTGTTGTTCATTCTCAAAACCACACTCCATCTCTATTTATTATTTTTATTCCAACTTGGTAATTTTTCTTTAAATTCTTTAAAAACCAAAGATGCCGTTCGTTTAAGGTTGAAATTTGATATTTCTCTGATTAAGGGGAAAAAAATCAAAAAATAGATTAAAATAACAGTTAGCAGTAAACTCAACAACAACCCAAAAGCCATTTTTTGCCCGAGTATGATAGCGTCTTCCAAAGCTCTGTTATTTTTGTACAATCCCTCAATCAAAGAAGGACGTATTTGTGTATACGAATGAATAATACCATTTTTATTTTTATCAAAAGCTAAATCATAGAATTGTAATATTATTTTTTTCAGGTATTCAGTAGACTCTCGAATTTTGTGATTTGGATCGATTAAAAACCAAGTTTTAATCGTATTTTTTTCAATAAAATCATCAAGAGTTCTTCTAAAGGCATTGACTGTCCATAGATCAAATTCAAGTCCTTTTTCTGTATTAAGAATAGATATATGGATATCAGAGTTCAATTCGTTTACCCTCATGGCATGTTGTTGCAATGTATTTGTGTCAATCATTAGAGTACCTGCAAAATAGATCAATATTCCAACCACAACAATCATTATTAAGGACATGATCAAAACATAATTTGATAGTCTCAATTAAAAACTCCTCACTTCTAAAGGTCATTCCTCTAATTTGTCCAAGATATAATTTTCTATCCAGCTGCTTTCAACACTTGTCTGATTTCCTGTTTCCATGTCTTTGACTACATAGATACCGTTATTTATTTCTTCATCACCAATGATGATTGTGAATCTTGCTCCTATTTTCGATGCATATTTCATCTGGGTTCTTAAACCTCTTCCCATAAGATCATGTTCAACGCTGATACCCTTTCTCCTTAAAAATCGAACAATTTTTATCACATACGGTTCAGCTTCTTCACCCATGCCTAAAACAAATATTTCTGATAAAGGTTTGATATTAATCTCAACCTCTTCTTCCTTCATAATAGACAGTATTCTTTCGATTCCACAGGCATAACCAACTGCGGGAATATCTTTTCCGCCAAGTTCTGAAATGACATGATCGTATCGTCCACCACCTAAAATATCCAAAACTGTGTCTGAAAATGGATATTTTACCTCAAATACCATTCCCGTATAATAATCAAGTCCTCTTACCAAAAAGGGATTTTCTTCATAGTCTATTGATAATTGTCCAAGCTGTTTTTTTATGGTCATATATTCTGCAGAACATTGATCGCATAAAAACTCCGTTAATTTGGGAGCTTTTTCTTTCAGTGCTACATCATGTGGATTTTTACAATCTAACAGTCTTAAAATATTATTTTCATATCTTACTTTGCAATCATCACATAAAGAATCATAATGATCTTTATAATATGCTTTTAAGGCTTTTTTGTACTCTAATCTGTCTGACGAACAACCCAGATGATTAACTTGAAACTTGTAATTATGCAGATGCAAACTTTCTATCAAGTACTTGGCTTGCCATATAATTTCAACATCAGCTTTGGAAGAAGACGATCCAATAATTTCAACACCAAATTGATGGAACTGCCTGTATCTTCCGGTTTGAGGTTTTTCATATCGAAACATGGGCCCCATGTAAAAGAGTTTCTGAGGTAACCCCAAGCTCATAAGGTTGTTCTCCAAAAATGCCCTAACCACAGGTGCTGTACCTTCCGGTCTCAGAGTCATACTTCTGTTGCCTTTGTCATCAAAAGTGTACATCTCTTTCTGAACGATATCCGTTTCATCGCCAACACTTCTTTTAAACAATTCTGTTCTTTCCAGTATGGGTGTTCTTATTTCTTCAAAACCGAAAACTCGCGCTGATTCTTTAGCTTTGTTTTCAAAATGATGCCAAAAGGGGGCATCTTCACCAATTATATCGTAAGTGCCTTTAGGTCTTTTTATCAAAGGCATTCCCTCCTTGATTTTTTCTATAGAACATTTTTGGCTTCTTCCAAATCAAAACAAACACCACAATTTGTACATTCAAAGTGCCTGCAATTGCCTGTTTGTATTCCAAAAAAACTTTTTTTGTATTCGTTTATTAAAAATTCTTTTCTAATTCCAGAATCTATATGACTCCAGGGTAGATTTTCATGAAATCCCCTCGCACTTATATATTTCTCAGGCATTATATCAAATTCCTTAAATGCTGAGATCCATCTTTCGTAAGAAAATTGACCTTTCCACGCTTCCAGATATCCCCCTTCTCTGGCAACTTTTAAAATGGCTTTAGAAAGACGCCTGTCTCCACGGGAGAGTATCCCTTCTATGAAACTAATTTCCGGTCTATGAAACTCAAAATGGCTTAACTTTCTCAAATATGATAATTTCTTAATTTTCGAATGAAGTTCATGTACACTATCCTGAGCGGCAAACTGAAATGGAGTATGGGGTTTGGGGATAAAGCCGGAAACACTTACTGAAACATTTTTCATACCTAAAGCTCTGCACTTTTTAACAATTTCTATAATACCATTCAAATCAGCGTCGGTCTCAAAAGGTAATCCCGCCATAAAATAAAGTTTGATCCTTTTCCATCCTTTGGCTACAGCAACTCTTATCATGTCATAAATCTGTTCATCCATAATGTTTTTGTTAATCCTGTTTCTCAGCTTTTGTGTCCCTGCTTCAGGAGCAACCGTTATCCCTGTTTTTCTAACAGTTGAAATCTTCTCCGCAATATCTAATCCAAATTGATCCAATCTGCTGGATGGTATGGATAAAGCAACCATTTTATGCTTTAATAAAGGCATTAAAGTCTCAGTTATATCAGAAATCTGTGAATGATCTAATGTACTTAATGAAAGCAGCGATAATTCATCATAACCGGTGCTTTCAAGAATGGAATAAGCGGATTTCATGATCTCTTCTTTATTTCTTTCTCGTGTAGGTCTGTAAACCATACCGGCGTGACAAAAACGGCATCCTCTTGTGCAGCCTCTCATTACCTCAATTACTCCTCTATCATGTACGGTTTGAGTATAAGGAATCAATTGCTTGTAAAGCGAGTTTTCTAAGCTTAAAGGGGAAATTCGTTTTGATATAGAATGGGGAATTTCATTTCGATAGGATTCTCTGGGTACAACTTTGCCGTTTATCGATTCATAAAAGGCAGGCACATAAATACCTGATACCTTTTTTGCCATTTGTAAAAGTCTTTCTTTTTTTGGCATACCAAATGTTCGTTGTAATAAATCCCCAATCTCACAAATAGCTTCTTCCCCGTCTCCAATAAGGAAGGCATCAATAAATGGGGCTATCGGTTCAGGATTATATACGCAAGGACCACCGGCTATAATTATGGGATCTTCTTCCGTCCTGTTTTTAGAAAACGGATCTATATGAGACAGCTCAAGATATTTTACCATTCCTGGATAAGACAATTCATATTGAAGTGTGAATCCAATCACATCAAATTTATCAGGTGTTTTAAAAGTCTCCAAACTAAACGGATTAAAATTTTCATGCTCCATGATTTCCAAAAGATCCGTCCACGGCAAAAATGACCTTTCAGCCAAAAAGTTTTTCCGCTTGTTGATTTCTTCATAAAGAATCTTTAACCCTAAATGACTCATTCCAATATCGTATATATCAGGAAAAACCAATAAAAATTTTAAAATTGATTTCCCCCATTCTTTTCTGATTAAGTTGTATTCATTGCCAAGATACCTTGATGGCTTTTCTAAAGTGTACAATAAACCACTTTCATGAAGATATTTGTTAATAGATTTTGTTTTCAAAGGTGTTCACCGTTAACTTTGATTTTAAGCTTTCCAATTGACCGGTTTTCGTCTTACAGGCATGGTCATACATCTACAACCACCACCACCCCGTGACAATTCAGAACCTTCCATCGTAACCACACAACGCTTATAATCATTAATGTTTTTCTTACCTGATATTATTTCTTCAGCATCAATCACCTCAAAACCTGCTTTGTTTAAGGCGTTAATTGTACTGACATTTCTTTTATACCCAATGATTTTACCAGGTGCAAGGGTTAAAAAGTTTGCCCCACTATGCCATTGTTCCCTCTCTTGAACCCATTCATCTTTATTGTCACCACAAAATACAGGTTCAATGGGTATCCCTAACCTTCTTAATGAATCAATTATATTATCTTCTTCCCAAATATCCACTTTTCCATTAACAATATTAATGTGAACGGTCTTTAGATTATTCCGCTTAAGAATTACCGGTTCATATGTCATACATTTATCAACATCTAATAGTGTAAACACCATGTCAAGGTGAATAAATGATTCCGGAAATTTCGGCAACTCTTGTATAATGATATGCTTCGATTCGCCTCGATGCTTAATGTGTTCAATAACAAAATCTATACCTTGGGAAGATGTTCTGGAACCCATTCCAAATAACAATATCTGTTCGCTGGCGATTAATAAATCTCCACCTTCACTGTACAATGAATCAGGCACATGTCGCCTTCTCATAGGATTGATTGTATCCCCGGAAATCATAGAACTATGATTAAAAATGGCTTCCATTATCAACGATTCTCTTGCTCGCACGGGAGTTGCCATTTTATTGATTAATACGTGATTTGAAATACTGACAGAAGCATCTCGAGTAAAGAAAAAATTGTGTAATGGCCTCAAAGCATATCTTTCCTGGCTTAAGTAATCTGTTAAAGAACTTTTTTCTAATGGCACACCTTCTATCAATTGGGAAGCAAGATCGTATTCAGATAGGGAGAGTAAGTATCTTTTATACTCATTAACATTTTCGCTCTCACAAATCGCTTCAATTAACTCTCTTTTTACACCCTCATCACTAAGAGCATCTGTTAAAAGATCTTTGACTTGAAAAGTTTTTGTCGTTTTTTCAAGTACACCCACTAATTCTGCATATTCTTCTTGAGCTACCGATAAGTTTAATATATCTGAATAAAGAGCCCTTTGAGCATTTTCAGGAGTCATATTTTCAACTTCAGGACCCGGGGTGTGCAAGATTACTCCCTCTAATTCTCCAATCTCAGAATTAACTTCAACTTGCATTTTCTTTTTTCCAAATGAATCATTTTTCACCTTATTTCCTCCAAAATTTTATTTTTTTTATTCTATCATAGTTTTTGCTTCATCGTTTTCTTCAGCTTCATTCGGCATATCTTCACCGAGTTCCTCGTATAATTCAAGATCAGACATTTTAAAAATCTCATAGAAATTATCCGTGACAGAATAGGCATACGGTCTACCCGGGGCTTTCACGCGTTTTCTTTTTAATAAACCGGAAAGCAATAATTCTAAGAGTTGATTAGAGCAATCTTTCCCTCTTACAACTTCTACTTGGGATTTTGTACTTTTTCCGTTTTTCGCAACAATTGCCAATACCTCCAATTGAGAGGGTGTTAATTTATCAATAGGCCTTCTAACCAATCTTTCAACGTATTCAGCGTATTCTTCCTTTGTGAAGAAACCGTATTTTTTACCAACTCTTTTCAATCTAATGCCATGTTCCTCATTCTCATATCTTTCTTGAATTTCGGTTAATATACTCTCAACTTCTGTTTTGGAAAAATCTGTAAATCTGGTCAATTGACTTATATCTAATCCTCGGTTAGTAGAAAAAATCAAAGCCTCAATAATGGAAGTTTTATTCATATAACCCCCCCTATAGTACTTAGCCTTTTCCCTTTTATTATAACATTTAAGGAAAGATATATTAAAACATGCTATAATCGCAGTAAAACCGAAGGAGGTCAATAAATGAAATTATTTTGTTCGATTGATATGGAAGGTATTGCAGGAACCATAAACTGGCAACAAGAAGACGCTTTTGGAACAAGACAACAGGTTAAAAAATGCATTAGAAAGCAAGTCGAGTGGGTGATCAAAGGAATTCACGAAAGCAAACAAAATCACATAATCGATGAAATTGTGATGGCAGATTCACATAACAACGGTGACAGTTTGGATTACGACATTACCGAGTTGGATGATCGATTGTATTTAATAACAGGTTCCCCGCGCCCAGAATACATGATGCCTATGTTTGATAAAAGTTACGATGTTGTTTTCTTTCTTGGCTATCATGCCGGTGCAGGAAGGATGCAGTCGACTATGGATCATACTTTTTCAAGTAGCGCGTTTCATAATGTATGGATTAATGGTAAATTAGTTAACGAAACTTTGTTAAATGCAGCCTATGCCGGCTATCATGGAGTTCCTGTGGGATTGATAACAGGAGATTTGGGATTAAAGAAACAGTTGGAAGAAGCAGATTTGTTGAATTGGGTGGAGTTTATCATAACAAAAGAAGGCATTTCTCGATTTGCAGCAAAACATTATCCTATGAACATTGTTCAAAACAACACGATAGAGGCTGTAAAAAAAGTACTGAATAAAAATTTAAAAGAATTACCGGTTTTTAAATTTGATTCTGATTATGATCACCCCATTGAACTAAAAATACAGTTCAACAAAACTGAGATGGCTGATGTTGCACAGTTCATACCAGATGCAACACGTATTGACGCCAGAACAATACAGTACAAAAACCATAGTTTTAAATCAATATTTAATACCTTAGCCATTTTTTCAGGACTTACCCGTATTACCAAATGACAAGGTTGATTTGAGGTAAATATGTTTATCGGTTTCCTATTAATCAGTATTTCAGCTGTTTCATTATTTACACTTTCTGTTATCTCAGCATTCAGTCAGAGACATTTTTTAATCTCATTGCTGATATTACTTATTAATGTATTATTGTTGGTTGATATCTTCTCCCAATTTAAAAAAGAGCAATTTCACTTTTTGCAATTGAAACAAAAGGACTTATTTATCATCTTATTTTGCGTTATTGGAGCTGTATTAGCCTATGTGATTAATGTGTATATTGGACTTGGTGCCATTATTGCTTCAGCCATGATTGGGTTATTAGGCGCAATATTAATTCCAAATTATGCAGTGTCAATTTATTGTGGTTCCTTCGTAGGTATGGTTTCTCCTTTGGTTCTTCATGATTTTTATCATGTGCTGTTAGCTGCGTTGATGGCAGGTTTTATCTTAATGCTTTCAGAGGATGTCTATAAAGGATACGGAGGTAAATTAGGCGCAACAGCGTTTATTCCATGGGTTATACTTACTGTATCGAATAACGTTCAGTTAACCACTCTGCATTCTCTTTCAATTACTTTAATGTTAGATATTTTGTTTTTTAGTACATTGGCAGCCTTTTCAACTTATGTCATCGTCCAAAGGTTGAAACATGATGTAGTCACTGCTTCCAGTTTAGTAAGTTTGGTAGCAGGTTTAATTTTACCTGCGGTCTTCCCAACCAATGGAACAACTTTTGCGGCAGTTGCCATGAGTGCGTCTTTTGCTGGAATGTCATCAAAGAAGATCATCAAAAACGAAATCCAAATGTTGATTGTTTCATTACTGCTTGGCATTATGTTTGTCTACAGTTATAGTCAATTTGGAGGTACCGGAGGGAAACTTGGTACATTGGCTTTCGCCAGTGTCATTACGTATAAAGGAATAGAAATTGCATTCAAAACCTTTTTTAAAAAAACCGGGCTATTTCGATAATCCGTTTTCCCGCTGATAAAAAAAGTGCTATAATTCAGTTGTAGGGGAAGTAAAACCATTTCTTTTTTATCCTATTTAAAAATTTAGGGAGGTCAAAATGAAAAAAATCGTATTATTTCTTATCTTTTTTTGCTTTATCACAGTCGGTTTATCTCAAAACTACATTGCTGGTTTGATAACGGATGATAATTTAGAAATCCAAGTTGAAACATCTTCACCCGTCAGAACTCAAGAATATCTATTCAGAATCAAAAATATTAGTTTTTCACAAATCACAATGCTTTGGGATGAATGTTCAATTACAGGACTCAACAATGCTCCATCCAAGATGATCCTGTCTGAAAACATTAATTTTACCGAATACCCGCAGATGGAGACAGTTATAGAACCAAACGAAGAAATTATTGTTACCGTTGTACCTTTGAATACGATTACTAATCAGGGGATAGAACCATTACAATTAACTGAAAGAACCATCTCCATGTTTTTTAGATATCTATTAAATGATCAGCAAGAAAGCTTAGCAGCTCGAATAAAATTTCCGGCTGTGAAAGAACAGAGCACATTCGATAAAGCCTTTCCTTGGGTTATGGCAGGTGCAGGTGTTGCACTAGTTCTTGGTATCATATTCTGGCCACGTCAATGAATATCTTTGAAAACTAACTTTTAAAGACCGGCTTAAAGCCGGTCTTTTTTTTGATTATAAAAGCTTTTGAAATCGTTTCATTATACTTTCTAAAATAGCTTATCAACAAAAAAATTATACCCCTTTAGGTGATCATTTTATCAATATTTGCAAATTTATTCAGTAGATACTTAGACCATTTAAAAAACAAAATCTATGAAAGCGAATAGTATATTTTCCTATTATATAGATTCGTATATTATTATATATTTAAGTTCTCTAATAGTCATATCTTTAGTATATACGATATTTTTATATTACTATCCTATATATCTATACTTCAATATATCATACTATAAGGTACCATTTTTTGTCACACTTCACAAAAGCAAAAAAGAAAACGCCGATAACCATCATGAACTTTATTATCAGCGTTATACAAAAAAAGTATTATTTTTACTAAAGTTCTGTAATTACTGCTTAAACGTGTATCCAAGTTGATCGAGTATTATTATGTGGAATAGCTTAAAAAAACGTCATTTTCAAAGAAATCGACGCAACAAAATTAGTTATTTTGTTGCGTCGTCAGGATTTTCTAATATTTTTGACCATAATTCCTCTGAAGAATGGGCTTTAACCAATCCATTTTCAAATAGGGTGTTAATAAAATCTCCTGCCACCCATTTTTTTTGATCATCTTGGGCAAATTTCTTGTAAATAGATGATAGAACGCCTATTCCAAGCGGTTCCCCGTCAGTTTTCACTTCTTTGTGTATAAGTTTTTTTATCGCGCTTTGAAGGTCTTCTTCAGTTGAAATGTCCTTAAGATCGGCTTCATCAAAATCGATAACATCGATCAAAGCACGAATAAAAGTGGCTTTCGTTATTCTCTTATTCTCTTTTGTTCTTTCCCTGCTAGCCATTACTATCGCCACTGCTTTTGATAATTTCTCGATTTGCTCAATCCTTATGGGTACGTTAAGTTGAACCGTTTTTCCTTCCATTACAGTCACTCCCTTTTTATTTATACTCTATCATATCATAGTATCCTAAGATATACAAACTATAGATTTACATAATATATATAATATGGTATTACTATATAAAAGTATAACTACTATAGACTATTATATAAACTACATAATAATAGATTATAGAATTATATAATGTATGGATTATATACTTAACAAAAAGAAAGCTTAAGATATTTAAGCAGACAAATAACTACCCGAATCATAATTTTGTTGTGTAAAATCTCAATATAGTCCATATTCATTTAGCTAATAAACACAAAAACAGAAATTTTGTATAAAGCAATAAATCAGCTATAATAGGGCGAATAAAAACAGAAACGCAAATAGATGAATTGTTAACCGGACACATAAATATGCTAAAGGGGGAAACAAATTGACTAAAGAAAAATTTGAATCTGAAAAGCAGAAACTTGAAAAACTCTCGAATGAAGAGTTAAATCAGTTGTTTTGGAAAAAGGCAGAGGAAATTATTAATCCTTTGATTGAATTAGCTCAAACACATACATCACCTTCAATTGAGCGATCTGTGTTATTAAGAATGGGATTTAATTCACTTGAAGCCAAAACAATTGTAGAGGGAATTTTTGAACGTGAACTTCTTGGAAAAGGCGCTGGTAATATTCTACTCACCATGTCCAAAAAGGCAAACAAAGACTATCTAACTTATGGTAAAGAGATAGTCCAAGGCTCCCATTGGGAAGAAATAGAAACAATGTATAAGGGGGTCTGATGTGATGAGACTCGATAAAGAAAAAAAGATTAATGTGGATGAAATTTTAACCAATCTAAAAGATTATCGACCTAAAAGAAAAGGGTGGACTTGGAGAAAAAAACTTGATGATAACACTAAAATAGGCGGATATGAATTTAAAAACATCGCTGAAAATCTCAAAGAATCTATCCCCTTACCACCCGCAAAATTCTTTGGAAACATAGATCCGCAACCACAAGAAATTATCACTTCAGAAATTGCCTCCGGAAGATTTGAGGATGATATCAGAAGAATGAGAATGGCAGCATGGCACGGTGCCGATCATATTATGGTTATCAGAACATTGGGGCAGTCTCATTTTGATGGTTTAATAGAAGGATCTCCAGAGGGGATTGGTGGAATTCCCATCACCAGAAAACAATTGAAGGCTACGAGAAAAGCTCTGGATCTCATTGAAGAGGAAGTCGGAAGACCAATTAATTTCCATTCTTACGTTTCGGGTATTGCCGGACCTGAAGTAGCTGTTTTGTTTGCAGAAGAAGGCGTAAATGGTGCTCATCAGGACCCGCAATATAATGTCCTCTATCGAGGAGTAAATCCAATCAGATCATTTGTTGATGCAGCAGTGGCTAAAAAGATTATGGCTTCCGCAGACATTTTACAAATCGATGGCGCTCATAACGCAAATGCATCGTCAAAAGTAGCTTGGAAAGTCATGCCTGAATTACTTGTCCAACATGCTATTAATTCACTTTTCTCAGTCAAAGCCGGCATGAGGAAAGATATGATAGCACTTTCCACAGTACCACCGATGACGGCCCCATCTCCTGAGTTTAAACTTAATTTTGTTTACGCTTTAACACTAAGGGATCTCTTCAAGGAGTATAAATTCAGGGCACAAATGAACACTAGATATATTGAATCGGATCTTTTTGATGCGACAAGAATTCACGTTCTTGATACGGTATTAAGCCGATTGACAAAAGCGGATATCCAGTCAACGATCACACCAGATGAGGGACGAAATGTTCCTTGGCACATTAACTCAATTCGTGGAGTTGAAACAGCAAAACATACATTAGTGGCTCTAGATGGCATCAAAGAATTAGTTGGACCCAAAATGGAAAATCTGAATGAACCCATAAAAGATATGAAGATTAGGGCCATTCTCTATATGCAAGATATCTTAGAAAACGGGGGGTACTTTGAAGCTGTTGAAAAGGGATTCTTCGTTGATTCGGGATTCTTCCCGGAAAGAGTTGGCGATGGAATAGCGAGAAAGAAAAACGGAGAACTTGGGGCTAATACCGTTGTGAAGAGAGAAAAGGACTATTTTGCTCCTGTTTGTAATCATTTTGGATATAATCATATCCCTGAAGGAATATCTAATGCATGTGATGTCATTGGTGGATGTACACTGGATGATCCAGACAAGATTCAGTATATAGATGAATTAGACGAAACGGATAATGTTTCAGTCAGAATGAGTGCAAACAAAGAAACTGAAGAAAAAGGGATGTTAAAACCGGAAGTAGAATGGAAAAATGACGGTTTGATTCAAATCGATATGACTATACCGGATAATCCTGATGTTGCAGAAGCAGCTGCTTTAGAAATCTGCAACCGAATGGGGTTGGAAGAGGCAACGGTAATATCAAAGACCGTTTTACATCCGGCAGAAGGCTCATATATAGAATTAAAAGCAAAAGTTCCATTCTTTGTAGACAGAAATACATTAAAAATTCCTGAAAAACCTGAAATTCTAAGTGCCGAAGAAATTACTGAATACACACATGAGCATCCAATACACGTTGTGGCAGGAACTGTTGGAAATGATGAACATTCAGTGGGAATGCGGGAAATTCTTGACATTAAGCATGGCGGAATAGAGAAGTTCGGTCTTTCTTATACCTATTTAGGAACCAGCGTACCGATTGAAAAATTGATCGATGCCGCCATCGAAACCGGAGCAGATGCCATATTATCCAGTATGATCATTACGCACAACGATGTTCACTTAAAAGGGATGAAACAGATTGATCAATTATGTCAAGAAAAAGGGATTCGAGATAAAGTCATCCTTGTAGCAGGTGGTACTCAGATAACAAATGAAATCGCAGTAGATTGTGGCATGGATGCCGGTTTTGGAAGAGGAACGCATGGTATTGACGTAGCAAGCTTTCTTGTTAAAACTCTTAAGCAAAAAAGGAAGTGATATTTTTGAACTTTGAAGTTGTACAAATTGATTTCCCTGAAGATTGTAATGTCATCATCGGACAATCACATTTTATCAAAACCGTTGAAGATATTTATGAAACCATCGTCACTACTGTGCCCGGAATGAAATTTGGTTTGGCATTTAACGAGGCTTCCGGACCATGCCTTGTCAGAAAAGAAGGCAATGATGAAGAATTAATAGATATTGCTGTGAAAAACGCATTGAACATTAGCGCGGGTCATATATTTGTTTTAATTATCAAAAACGGTTATCCAATTAATATTCTCAACGGGTTAAAAAATATACAGGAAATCTGTCGAATATTTGCAGCTACTGCAAATCCTTTGCAGGTTTTAACCACGGAAACTGATCAAGGTAAAGCTGTGATTGGTGTTGTTGATGGTTATTCACCAAAGGGTGTAGAAAAAAAAGAGGACATTGCTAAACGAAAGGAATTTTTAAGAGAAATAACAGGATATAAAAGATAGGAAATTGAAAAAGGCGGCAAAACCGCCTTTTTTATTGATACATCGAAAGCGGTATATTTGAAATATAAATGGTTGGAGAAGCATCAGACTCTACATCAAAATAATAAGCATTATCGTGATTTATTAACTTCGTTACGGGTATTGAAAACCCTTGAGCATCTTTTATCGGTGGTAAAATTGAATCTGTCGCTTTTATAAAGGTTCTAATCATACCGGTCCCATAAAGTGGTTGAATAAATACATCAAACGCATCTTCGTTAAAAACCGCAATAACTTTGTTATCATCAACAGTAATTTGGTTCAAATTTAAAGAATAAGTATTGTCGTAAAAAAGATTAGATGGCTTTGAAAATTGGTTGAACACATCAGACGTATAGAATAAATCTGTAAAATCACCTCTGTTTTCTTTTTTTTCTAAAGACCACAGATTGTCTTTTTGCATTATGGCAACTTTGTAATGGTAATCTAAGCTATCTTCGGGAATCCACGGTTCAGTATTTTTGGATTTTGAATCATCACATCTGTAGATTAGTAAACCCTCAAAACCGGGTAACCATTGATTATAAAGATTTGATTCTTTGAATTCATATAACATATATTGAGAAGGAACATTTGGATTTTGATGTCTGTAGATTTCTCTTGAATCGATTTCAAGACTACCTTTATAATCACTTTGGAGGTCGTAAGATTCATACCACCCAATTTTTAACTTGGACCATGCCGTTAATTCAGCAGGCGCTCCTCCGTAGCCACTAATTTCATCATTCCCAAACACAGACATTTCATCATTCCAACTGCCTCCCCCCATCAATCCCCAATAACCAATACCATATGACGATTGATTGACATCATAGAGATCGGGTAAATTAAATATTAAATGACCCAACTCATGACAATATACACCTATGGTCATATCATTCGGTTCCAGCCAATATTCTGGTTGCATTGAATAATGACTTATTTGAACACCGTCGCAAATTTGTGGCGAAATACTCCACATGTGACTCCATATTGCTCCTTGTGCCCCGCTAAACTCTGCTCCTGTCCCTGTATGAACAACCAAAAGGAAATCAACTGTTCCATTCTCATCATTATCATACAATGAAAAATCTACCGTTGAATCGGCAGCTTTAATAACATCTTCAACTAACTTTTGGGAATTATTAGGATATGAACCGGTTCCATTACTATTACCAACGTAATAATCGTAGTTATGGGGCATTTCAAACCATCCGTAAACATCAAAATCCAATTGGAAAGTTCCGTTGGATTCAAATAAATAATATTCTTTAACGCTGCTTACATTAGTAGATATCGGGTATTTTTCTTTAAAATCCAATCCTTCTGAATTAAGTAAATCATCAAAAAAAGATAACTGAACTTGATTTAATTGATCCGGAAACTCGGCAAAAAGAACAATTGCTTTGAAAGAACCTGTATAATCACGCTCAACACTTTCCCCATAATAAGCTGATCTAACAGGAACTTCGACAATCCCTCTATTAATTAAATCAAATATTCTTGAATGTGGTGGCATTGAAAACAAAACAACAACAGGTATCAACATGATAAATACGAGTAAAGTCCTTTTATTCAAAGAAAAATCCCTCCATCTTTTGAATGATTTTTGGTGTTACATTTGTTTTTATTAAATTGAAATGCTCTCTGTCTCCCATAATCGCATTAGATAAAGCATATATTTCAAATAATTTGGCTTTTGTTAATTCTTCAAGATTGACAATCATAACCCAGTTGTTTGATATTGTTTGTAGGGAATCCAGATGAAAATTCATGATATCGTATTGATTTAACATGAAGTAAGATAAAATCATACCTGCTAAAGATGGATCATTTTCAACAAGTTCAATCGATTCTGTAAAATTTAACAAAGCCTTTTCGTATTCACCGAATAAAAAATTTGCATAACCACTTGTCATTAAAGCAATGGATTTTTGTTCATTATTCTCAGATGAATTTATTAAAACTGATGAATAGTTTCTAGCACTTTCTTTTGATCCATTTGCAATTGCATTTAAAGCTAATTGATGGTAAGAAGAAAAATTATTTGATATAATACATCCGGAAAATATAAGGATGATCAAAAGTGTTAAACCAATTAGGTATTTTTTCATACAGTCACCTCACTAAAGAATTATATCATCTTTAATACTTAAAGCTAAAACGATGAAAGAATAAAAGGAGGACAAATGGACTATAGTGAAATTAAAGTGGGAGATTCTTTTAAAAAAGAGTTTATCGTAACGGATGAGAAGGTCAAAACTTTTGCAAAAATCAGTGGAGATGACAATCCAATACACATTGATGATGATTTTGCAGCAAAGACAAGATTTGGAAAAAGAATTGCACATGGGATTCTTATCACTTCATTTATTTCAAAGGTAATTGGTAGAGACTTTCCGGGTGATGGAACGATTTATATTTCACAACAAGTAAAATTTAAAAGACCTGTTTTTATAGAAGACAAGGTTTCTGTAAGAATAGAAGTGCTTGAAAAGAACGATTCAAAAAACAGGATTGTTCTTTCAACAGATGTTTATAATGAGGAGGGGAAAAAAGTAATAGAAGGAACTGCGGAGGTAATGAAAGAATAAAGCCCATTGGACTTGATTTAAAGTTTTAATTATGATAGAATACATATCGTTTTAAGTGCAGGAATAGCTTCAATGGTAGAGCGCTGCCTTGGTAAGGCAGAGGTTGTGAGTTCGAATCTCATTTCCTGCTCCAATCAAGGTCTTTCGGTATTAATACTCCGAAAGACTTTTTTTGTGGTAGTATAGAATAAACAAAAACAAAGTAGGTGTAAATTGAAAAGTGGTTTTGTGACGATATTAGGAAGACCCAATTCCGGAAAATCAACACTCATTAACACTCTTATGGATCAAAAAATTGTCATTGTTTCAGATAAACCCCAAACGACATGGCATAGAATTAATTGCATATACACAGACACTAATTCGCAGATTGTATTCACAGACACTCCGGGAATACACAAGGTCATTAACAACGTCAATCGTTATATGATGAAAGCTGTTGGTGAAGCCTTGGAAGGAATGGATTTAATATTATGGCTTGTGGATGTCACTAAGGGATTATCAAAAGGCGAGGATTATGTTTACGAAAAAATCAGGGATATAAACAAGCCAAAGTTGATTTTATTAAACAAAATTGACGTCCTTGAAGCAGATAAGGTACAACATTATTCTACATTGCTTCAAAAAAAATATCAACCGGAAGGCATTACGACAATTTGTGCCAAAGATTTTCAGCAAAGAAATGTAATACTCGGTAAAATTAAGGACTTTCTTCACGAAGGCAGGCCTTACTATCCACCTGAAATGATGACTGATCGTTCCAATAAATTTATCGTTTCAGAAATAATCAGGGAAAAAATATTTAGAATCACTTACGACGAAATACCTTATTCTTGCGCTGTATTCGTTGAACACTTTTCGGATAAATCAAACGGTACTCTTGAAATAAGAGCTGAGATTTGGGTGGATCGAAAAACCCAAAAGGGAATGATCATCGGAAAAGAGGCAAAAATAATTAAACAGATAAGACTAAAAGCCAAAAAAGATATCCAATATCTCTTTGATCGTCCAATTGACTTAGAATTGTACGTCAGAGTAAAAAAAGATTGGAGACAGAAAGACTATTTGCTTATCGATGATTTATATTTCTCATAGGATTTTGGAATGATGGAACAAATCATCAATGAGATTATTAAAGCTATCAATTGTAAAATAAATCACTTCTATATTGTGGGAGGAATGCCTCGTGATCTCATTTTAAAAAAAGAAAGCAATGATGTGGATATTATCCTCCCTGTTCCAAGAGATCACCCTTTTTTTACAATAAACAAAAAAAGACAGATTAAAAAATCGATTGGAACCGTGTTAAAGAAGATTATTGTAAACGGGAAGTCATTCAAATGTGAAATCAATCCATTACAAAAAGAAGACATTGAGAAAGACTTGGAATCAAGGGATTTGACGATTAATTCTATTGCATATAAAGTAGATATTATGAGCAAAAAGCTTGAGATTTTTGACCCTTGCGGTGGAATCAACGATTTAATCAATCATAAATTAAGATGTTATCAAGAAAATAACCTAGCGGAAGATCCCATCAGAATGCTTCGCATTTACAGATTTCAATCACTATTGAATTTTGATATTGATACCTATACGGCAATCAGTATTTCAAAACATCATGCTAAAATCAACGATGCCCCTAAGGAAATGTTATACGAAGAACTTTCAAAACTTTTCTCTGGAACTTATTGTGTCAAAGCTTTTAGAAACATGGCAACTTCAGGATTACTAAGCGAAATGATCCCTGAAATGGATCCTGTAATCAATTTCTTGCATCAAGATCCCTATCACCATCATGAATCTGTTTTTGAACACAGTTTACAAGTGTTAGAAAATTGTGTTCAGAAAAATCTTAGCCTGGAGTACAGAGTGGCAGCGTTTTTTCATGATATTTCAAAACCCTCTGTTTTTGATGGAAAACACTATATAAAACATGAAACTAAAGGGGTAAAAGTAACAAAAAACATTTTAAGTAGAATGAGATTTCCAAATGACTTTATCAATAACGTTTCAAGAATTATTGATTATCACATGATGGCATTTAATTCACACAAAAAATTCTTTGAGATGCGATATAATATAGGAGAAGACAAATTCAAAGATCAAATTCAATTCATAGAAGCAGACAAAATGGCAACAAACCAATTTTGGAATCAAACACAAGCTTTTCAAGACTTTGTTATGAACGTTAACATAGTCACTCGATACGATGATTGTGGTTTTTTTGAAAGATTAGAAAAATTGGTGAACGGAAAAATACTGTTGAAAATTGGATTAAAATCAGGGCCCGGATTCCAAAATTGTTTAGACTATCTAAAGAAATATTTTTTCAAAAAACCTGATAGACTCTCAGAAAGAAATATAATAAAGTTATTGGAACAAAATTTGTTTTTCATCGGACATTACAGTCATTTCAAACACGGGATTCTTCAATCTAAACGAATCAGGGAATATATAAAAGGTCAAGTGATTTATGGTTTACTCGAAGAAGGTGTTGAGCTTTCATTTAAGAGTGGAATATTTTATTTCAATTATTTCTCTAAAGGGGAATTTATAAGTTGGGAAAAAGAAAATCGAAAGTATTGTTGTTTGTTTTATTGATTCTAACTTGGCAGTTACTTTCTGCAGCTGTTTCTGAGGATAATATCAAATCTTATAATATACTCTATGAATTACAAAAAGATCCCAAAAACTTAAGGCAAGCGCTTGATTGTACTTTATCTACAGTCATGTACGCTGAAGAAAATTTCCCTTCTCAAGAAAGCGCTGAAAGATTGTTGAGGAGGATTTATTCAAAAATTGAATTATTTGAACAATTTGGCAAGGATGACCCCGTCTTACTGGCAATTATCAAAGAATCCACAAGTGATTTATTAAGTGCGCTTAAATCAATTGATGAAGAAACTGACAAATACAAAAATACTTATCATTTGTTGGATTTTGTTATAAAAGATTTTTCTGAAATGATCCAAACCTTTCATTTTGAAAGATTTATAGAATACTTCAGTTTAAACAATCTGAAGGATTTTCAACTTATCGAATCAATCAACGGTAAACAAATGCAGATCCTTACTTCTCATATCATTGATACCATCATACAAAATGATTATTATCTTAACAACACAACATACTCGGGAATTGTAAAACTGGGAAAAGAAAAGCTTATGAATTATTTAAGTATACAAATGAACCCATATTTGGATAAAAAACTTGTTAAAACACTTGAACAGCAGTATTCACTTTTAAAGGCTTACATTAAACTTTATCGGAGTTTTTATGGTGATCAATTTGAAGAAAACATCCCAAAAGAAAAATACGACTACTTTTTAGAATTAGAAGAGTATTATAACTATTTAAGCAATGTAGAAATCTTATCAAGAAGATTTTTAACAGCTGAAGAACAAACTTTAGGTACTTTGTTTCCGGTCTTCTTTGAATATATAAAAAAATATCAATCCATCACCTTGAAAACAGATAAACTCAATAACGCTGTGTTAAAAATGGTTAAAAATGCCTCCACAAGGTTTTCTTACGGTCAGAATGAACTGTTATCTGAAAAATATGACTTATCTGAGTTATCCGTGTCAAACGAAGCGATTAATGAAAGTTTAAAAAATCTTTCTATGCTCTTGAAAACAAATGCTAAAAAAGAAGAAGATAAAACACAAGACTTACGATCAAAATTTTTCCCCAAACCATTTTTTCTAATCATGATTTTGGTTGTTATTGGCTTGATATTTTTATTTATCTTAGTATTGCCACTCAAGTTAAAGGGAAGCTTATTCAAAAAAATTGGTTTATCAACAAAAGCCCTAACATTATTTGAAAAAGCTGCCATCAAACACCCCATGGATCCAGAAATACATATAAAAACAGCTCAAATTTATGAAAAACTTGGAAGAGAGGAAGAAGCGATGAACGAATACAAAATAGCATCAAAAGTTTTAGATATGAAAGAAGATTGATTAGATGTTATCAATGAAATTTGAAAAAGGCTTCTTTTGGGTGGTCATATTCTTAATAATTCTTTTGCTGGCAGCTTATCATTTTTTCCCTTTAAAATACAAAAAAGAAATAAACAGCGTTGCAGCAGAAATGAAAATAGATCCATCTTTCATTGCCGCAGTTATTAAACTCGAAAGTAACTTTGACGAATTAGCACTGTCTCATTCAGGGGCTTTCGGATTGATGCAGTTGATGCCAGAAACAGCTAATTGGCTATCAAAACAACAATTCATACAAGGAAGCTGGAGAGAACCCTTAAATAATATAAAACTAGGCACTTTTTATTTAAAGAAGCTTCAAGCAGACTTTAACTATGATATACACCATGCTTTAAATGCCTATCATATGGGACCTACAAAACTTAAAGAAGTATTGGCAAATAACGAAAATTTTAAAAAAACCAATTACACAAAACGTATCCATTTATATCATTTTGCGTACAGAATACTCTATGATGGTTTTTTTATTTATCCAGGAGAGTGATAGGATTTTATGATCGAGGCACATCAATTAGTTAAAACATACAAAAACGGAGAAATAAATGTAAAAGCCCTTGACCATGTGTCTTTGAGTGTCGAAAAACGAGAAATCGTTTCAATACTGGGCCCTTCAGGTTGTGGAAAAAGTACTTTGCTCAACTGTTTATCAGCAATTGATAATCCTGATGAAGGTAAGATCATGATCAACAATCAAAATATTTTAGAGATGAACGATAAAAAGGTGACCAAATTTAGAGCGGAAAATATGGGCTTTATTTTTCAATTTTACAATTTGATTCCTGTTTTAAACGCACTTGAAAATGTCGAATTGGCATTACTCGCTCAAAATTCCAAGATAAAAGATACTAAAACAAAAGCAGAGAATGCCTTAAAAAAAGTCGGTTTAAATGATCGTATGAAACATTTTCCCCATCAATTAAGTGGTGGCGAAAGACAACGAGTTGCTATCGCAAGGGCAATAGTACATAACCCTTCAATCATCTGGGCTGACGAGCCAACAGGAGCACTTGATACCAAAACCGGTAACAAAATCATGGATTTAATCCTGGAATTAAATCAATCAGAATCCATGACGTTTGTTATCGTTACTCACGATGATCGAATTGCGACTTTTTCAAACAGAATACTGAAAATGGACAGTGGAAGATTCATAAAAGGAGAGTCCCAGTGAGCTTTTTTATAACAATCATCGTTACCCTATTGGTATTTGTTTTTATCATATTAATCAGCAATAAAAAGGTTAGAAAAATCTCCTTCAGAAACCTTTTCAGAAAAAAGACTCAAACAATATTGATTATCCTGGGTTCGATGATAGGAACCGCAATGATTACAGGATCTTTAGGAATAAACGATTCAATGAGTCTTTTCCTGTATTCACAAATAAGAAATGATCTTGGTCCCATCGATGAGATTATTTACAAGGGAAACCAAGATCAATTTTTGACTTTTAAGAAACAACTCGGAGATGAATTTTGTCAGGATGCTCAATCGAATTTATTTATTGACGGGTGTCTAAACGCTTATTATATGAATGGAACACTTAGTTTTAACAACACACGCATCAAAAACCCTTTAACTGATATTTCTGTTAAAATCATTGCATTTGATTTTTCAAATCTGAATTTTTTTGATATTAAAAACAAAAATACTAGTAAATTTATCATTTCACAAAGCCTTAAGGAAAAAATTGCATCTGTAGGAACAGGTGAATTTTATCTTTCTGAACAGACAAATTCATTATTTGACATCGGAAAGTCTAAATTTAAGATCGAAGAATATCTTACAACAGACAATATACCCCGATTAAATGTGATTACTCCTAATTTTGAAGGGAATTATACTGTGTTCATTGACATTAAGGAGTTCTATCAAATCTTTCCTGAAAAAGAAAATGATATCAATGTGATTATGATATCAAACACCGGTGATTGGTTAAAAGGGAATACAATGACAACAAATGTGATTTCCTTTTTTGAAAACAGCGATTTATCACGCTTGGGCTATAAAATGGAAGCGGTAAAATTAGAGAGTTTACAGCAAGTTGGAAATGCTAATATTGGTTACTTATTTTTGTTCTTAAGTGTTTTTTCCATCGTATCAGGTATCTTTTTGATGATTAGTACTTACTCCATGATGGCAAAGGAAAGGGAAATTGAAATAGGGATGTTGCGAGCCATCGGATATAGTGAAACTGATATTGGGAGGATGTTTTTCCTTGAGGGCATTTTCTATTCGGTCTTATCGACTTCTCTTGGAATATTCTCCGGTATCTTCTTGACAAAATACATACTTTCAAGCATAACGGGATTTGTCTTTAAAGTATCAAATCGTTTTTTAAATACAATTGGATCCACTATCCTATCAATGAATGAAATCCCGGAATTTGAGTTCTATATCAGTAATCAAAATATTATCGTTTCATTTTCAATAGGAATCTTTATCTCGTTAATCATCATATTCTTTTATTCTAAAAGGATATCGAAAATAGGCATTGTCAACGCCATTAGAGGCACCGATTCCTACATTACAGCAAAACATAAACAGAAAATTTTTGTCAGAGTTTTATTGATTGTAATCTCAATATTTATTGTTTTTAATGGAATTCAAAATAAAGATCTTTTGTTTTCTTCCCTTGGATTCATCATATTCATCTTTGGCTTACTTCTAAACCAACTAAGTAAGAAAAAACTTCTTTTCAATCTTCTGTTGATTTCTCTAATTTTCATCACGTTTTTTTTGGAAGCAGATGTTTTTTCTAATACAGAATATGCTTTTTTTATCATAATGATGAAACCATTCATTTTGCTTATTTCCTTACCCATTTTACTCCTTAGCAATTTAGAGGTTTTGAGGAGACTTTTTTTTAACAAAGCTTTCTCGAAAATATTAGATCCCTTTATCACAAAAATAGCATTCGCATATCCAAAAAAGGAAAAGGGTAAGACTGGTTTGATCGTAGCCATATATGCACTGGTGTTATTTATAATCGTGATTGTAACCGTTATTCCACATTCTCAAATGATCGGTATAAAGAAAAGTAGCGAAACCTTGTTTTGGGGATATGATGCCTTTGTCCCTGATTTTTTAAACACCAACAAGGATTACAAGGAAGAACTGAAAAACAAAGCTTTCATCCAAAATATCCAGGAAATCACGGAATTTAGTATGAAAACGACAACGGGGATGCAAAGAGCATTTTTGATTCCCCAAAAATTCAGTTTTCCTGATCCACAAGGTAAATGGTATCCCACTTCTGAATATAAAACCCTGGAAACCGCAATCGAACACTTAAAAGAAAACAAAAGTGCGTATATCGTTATTTCCGGTAGAGAAAGTGAAACGGTTGATACCGGATCAAAACAGATTCAATTATCCGACAAATTTGAAAAACTGGGGACTTATTTCTTTGATAACATCACTTTTTTTCAGGGAATTCTTTTAACTGATGAAAAGCAAATTCAAAGTGAAGATTTCAATCAATATGATTTAATAAAAATATCCGGAAATACAGACGAAGAAATCAGCAGAAACAAGGAAGAATTTAGAGGCTTCAGCGAAAAAAACGGTCTATTTGCCATAACAAATGATGATGTTGTTGAAATATCCGAGATAGCCATACAGGGCATGATTAAAATATTGAACGGGTTTCTTTATTTTGGAATGATAATTGGTATAATGGGTATTTCAATTACAATGTACAGAGCATTTTACGATAGGAAAAAAACCATAGGAATGCTTAAAGCCATAGGATTTACAAAACGTCAAATCTTTTTTTCCTTTATAACCGAAACGACTATTATTGTGGTTATTGGCCTTTTTATTGGGATTGCTTCTGGTATAATTAGTGGAGAACAAATCAATACCATTTTTTCGCAGTTGGGAGCTCCCGGTGGAGAAACACTATACATTCCATGGGCGAAACTGATTATCATATCAGTATCATTCTATATCGCTTCAATTATTTCAGTGCTCATACCCAGTTACAATGCCTCTAAAATAAATCCGGCAGAAGCATTAAAAACATTAGAATAAGTGGAGGTTATTATGACGATTAAAGACTTTATTTCAATCATTGAATCACGAATTCCCAATAGTATTCAGGAAAGTTTTGATAATTCCGGTATACAGATTGGACCTTTCAATCAAGAACTGAGAAATCCATTATTGACTTTAGATGTATCGGAGGAAGTTGTAGAAAATGCACTAGAACTTAACAGTAATATGATAATATCCCATCATCCACTTTTCTTCAACTCGTTTAAAAGTCTCATAATAGATAACACAAAAACGAAAATGATTCAACAGATATTCAAATATGGAATAACCCTTTACGCATGTCATACTCCCATTGATAAAATTGAGGGGGGGATGAATGATTATTTCAGTCAGCTCATCGGTTTAGAAAATCTGGAAGGCATTATTGATTCTGGAAAAAGAGAAATATACAAAGTTCAAGTTTTTGTCCCGGAAACACACAAAGAAATAATTATTGACAAAATTGCAGAAGTTGGTGGAGGTTGGATAGGTAATTATTCCGAATGCACATTTTCATCATCCGGTATTGGAACCTTTAAACCTCATGAAGGAACCAATCCTTATATTGGAAAATATAACGAGAGGGAATACGTCAATGAAGTTAAAATCGAAACGGTTATCCCAGAAGAGCAAGTCGATATGTTAATTAGAGAGATAGAAAAGGTACACCCTTACGAAGAGGTTGCTATGGAAGCCTTTCCGCTTGATAGGCCCGTGTTTCATCATTTTCTTTGCAGAAAAGGAGAATTAAGTGATTCAATAACGTTAGTTGAATTGATTCAAAAATTAAAGATAAAGTCCCAACAAAAATCAATTCGATACAATGGCAAGGATAATAAGATTGTTAAGAGAGTAGCTGTATGCACAGGTAGTGGAGCCAGTCTTTTAAAAGATGTTTTAAATGAAGATGTTGATGTTTTTATCACAGGAGATGTGGGATATCATGATTTCCAATTTGCGGAAGAAAATGGTGTATCCATTATTGAAATAACTCATAACAACACGGAAAAATATTTTCCTTTTGTTTTTAAGGACTTCTTTAAAGATACCAATGCTGAATTCCACAGTCATTCTTTTTCCTTTTTAAAGGAGGTTTAAAATATTGAAAATTATAGTATAATAAACCACAAAACAAATTCTATTATCATGGGAGGTAGTTATGGCACTTTGGATAATATTGGGAATTGTTGCAATCTTGGTAATATGGATTATTGCCACATACAACAAACTTGTCAGAGAACGTAAAAAAGTTCAAAATTCCTGGAGTCAGATTGACGTTCAACTTAAAAGGAGAAGCGATTTAATCCCAAACCTCGTTAATTCAGTTCGAGGATATATGAAACATGAAAGTGGTACTTTGGAAAAGGTAATGGAAGCAAGAAACAAGGCCGTTAATGCCGGGTCTTCTAATCAGAGGATGGAAGCTGAAGGCGAATTAAGCGGCGTACTCGGAAGACTCTTTGCTGTTATGGAAAACTACCCGGATCTAAAGGCCAATCAAAATGTTATGTCCTTACAGAATGAGTTAACACAAACAGAAGATAAAATTGCCTATTCCAGACAATTCTATAACGACATCACCATGAAATATAATACAGCAATAGAAGTTTTCCCGGGAAACATCATTGCCAGGCTTTTTAGCTTTAAAGCCTTTGAATTTTTCCAGATTCCCGAATCAGAGAAAAACGCACCAACTGTCAATTTGGAAATGTAGT
>JASUTC010000023.1 GCA_030445775.1 Thermotogaceae bacterium
TTGTTGGACGGTTTGGGGGGTCACGATTCCACCGGCGGCGTCTGTGGGGCCGTCTGTTCCGTCGGTGCCCAGTGAGAAGAGGCAGCAGTCGGTCTTTAGGCCGTCAATAGCTATGGCTGCGGAAAGGGCTAATTCCTGATTTCTTCCGCCTTTGCCTGTTCCGTGAAGGTGTACCAGGGTTTCTCCCCCGAAGATGAGGCATTGGGGGGTCGAAAGATCGGATTTTTTATGGTAGATGTCTTTGATTATGGCTGCGATGAATTGTCCGGCTTCTTTGGCTTCGCATTCAAGGCGGGTGGTGATGATGGTTGCCGGGATTCCTTGTTCTTCAAAGTGCTTTTTTGCACTTTGGCAGGCGTGTACCACGTTATCGATGATTGTCACTTGTACGTTTTCAATCTTTTTTGGCAGTTCTCTTTGAATCGCTTGGGTGATTGCGGGGTCTTCAAGTTCCAATTTTTTTATGATTTCTGAGAGTTCTGGAGTCACTTCTTCAGGTGTAACCGGACCGGATGCGATGTCGGCAACACTGTCTCCAAGGACATCTGAGATGACGAAGGCTTGTATTGATGCAGGGGCAACGATTTTGGCAAACTGTCCTCCTTTGACAAGGGAGAGTCGCTTTCGTACGGCGTTCACCTTCCTGATATCCATGCCGGATACCATTAATCTCTGTGTGACCTGTTGCAGGTCTTCAAGAGTTATCCCATCATACAACACTTCAAACAACGCCGATCCGCCACCTGAAATCAGAAAGATCAGTTCGTCATCTTCTTTCAATCCGGAAAACAATTCTATTGCCAGATGTCCGGCTTTTATGCTTGTTTTATCCGGGATGGGGTGTCCGGCCTCCATGATCTGAAAATGGCCGATTTTGCCTTTTGAATGGCCGTGTTTGGTGATCACCAAGGCCTTGTTAACCCGGTCGCCCAAAACCTCATAAGCAGCATGGGCCATATCCCAGGCGGCTTTTCCGATGGCCAGCAGGTGTAGATTTTTTGTGAATGTCCTCTTTTGTAATGCCTGTTTGACGCGATCCTGAGGATTCAGATCATGGATCACTTGCTGAATCACTTGTTTTGAAAGTTGTTCACTGTTGAACATGATTATTCTTTCTCTTGAATGAATTTGGGGAGGGTTTCGATGGGATCGGCTCCTTTTGCCTGCAGATAGAGACAGATATTTTCAAACAAATTGTACTTTTCCTGCCAGGCCAGCTTGTCGTATTCGTAAATATCCAACACTCCCTGATAATAATCGTAAGAGGTGATGTAACCTTCCCGCTGGGCTTCCTGTAGTTTGGACAACTGTTGAAGATAAATCTCTTTCAATGCAAGGGCACTGTCGTATTTTAAAGCAGAATACTTCACTTCCTCGTAGGCTAAATTGATGTTGTAAAGGGAAGCGTTGGCGTAGGATTCTTCCTTTAGTTCATGGATCTTTGCGG
Source organism: Thermotogaceae bacterium (assembly GCA_030445775.1). Classification (GTDB taxonomy): domain Bacteria; phylum Thermotogota; class Thermotogae; order MWEM01; family MWEM01; genus JASUTC01. The sequence goes on from JASUTC010000023.1 coordinate 1,448, forward strand.
ATCGTTTGTTCACATCCGCCAGGTAGGATGTGGTCATGCCGCTTTGTGCCAGTTTGTATTTTGTTTCTTCGATTTGTTTTTTGTAACTTTCTATCTTTCGGTCGATGTTATCCTCTTTGATGGCATTCATCTCTTCTACGGTTAATGGCTGTATTCCTTCTGTGTTGAGGGTTAATTCAGGCAGTTCTGAGACAAACAAGGTATCCGTTATGTACTCTTCTTTTTGGGATTGGATGCTTTTGTAATAATCCAAGTTCCCCTTGCTGTTGTCGGTGTTGATTCTGGCAATTTCAACATCCCTTTCAGAAACCCCCCCATAAGCAACGGCCTTTTCTTTGTTTGCCAGATCCTCGCTGTACATTTTGTACTCAATCTCGGCAATGGCCTTTTTTATGGAGATTTCCTCCAACTCCAGCAGGATATTAAGGACTTCTTTGATCACCCGCCACCGGTCCTGCATGTAGGTTTTGTACGCTTGTAATCTTGCCAAATCGGCTTCCATAATGGTTAACTTGGAATCCGCTTTTAACAAGGTGGCGTTGTAATTATCATAGGCACTCTGCCATGTCAGTTCCACAGCAACGGCATCGGGGTATTGTTCAAATATATTTTTAACAAAATCTTCCATCTTTACTGAAAATGCCATGAGTGTGAACAATAAGAGGAGTGTAAGGAATAGTCCTTTTCTTTTCATTCATTCACCTCCGGAAAAACACTTGATTCTATCCGTTTCCATTTCATGTTTTACATAGGGATCAAAAAAACCCTTATGGGTTTTAAAGCCATCGTATGTCCGTTTATCCACGATAACCTGATCATTTTCTTTCAACAAGGCTTTCACCTCAAGTACATTGGCCATCTGACGAGCCATATCCCCGATAGCGGGGTGATATGGTCCGGCTATTACGGACGCAGTCAGATCATGGGGGATATACAAACCGAGTCTGTTTAGTTTAACTTGGGTTGAGCGAGACAACAGGATGTATTTGCCCAGGGTTTCAACGGCTTCTCTCAGCTCTAAAGGCTTGTATTTTCCCTTGAGGTACAATTTCTCAAGAGGCGTGTCTTTAAGTACCAGTGTGGGATGAAGCCGCATACTGTGAGGGTTCAGTGACAATCCCGTCTTAAAGCTTGCATCATCCAATTCTTTAGATGAGCCATAAAGGCCTGTCATCAAATGCACCCCGGTTTCAATACCGGCTGAAAGAAGGGTCTTCACTGCTTTTATTGATACGAGAGAATCATGTCCCCGGTTGTTTTTTGCCAGAACGGCATCTGTAAAACTTTGAACGCCCAATTCCACAGATTCACAGTGATAATGTCGAAACAACTCAATCTCTTCTTCAGTAATCCCATCGGGTCGGGTGGAGATTCTGATGGAATCCACGTCTCCATTTTTTATATAACGATTGGCCCATTTGAGAAACCGTTCCTGTAAAGGTGTGGGGGCGTTGGAAAAGGAGCCGCCAAAAAAGGCGATTTGTATCTTCTTTTCTCTTCTAACTCCTGCCAGGTGTTCTTTAACAACATTGTCCAATTGATCAAGGATGTCGTGAACTTGATAATTGAGGAGATCGTAACCCGTCACGGCGTGTTCGTTACAGTAGATACAACGATTTCGGCATCCCATCCAGGGAAGAAAAACGGGAATGATGGCGATCTTTTTTCTCTTCAATACATTTTCTCTCGCTTTAACAGTTCAATTGCCTCTTTTGCCGCCTTTTGTTCCGCTTCTTTTTTGCTTTTTCCCCTTCCCTCTCCACATATTTTTTCTCCTATCACACATTTCACAACAAATTCAGGGTCATGTGAGGGGCCAATGGAATCGATCAGTCTGTATTCCGGAAGACTTTTCAACTTGGATTGGGTCATTTCCTGCAATTTTGTCTTGTAATCCAGTAATAAAGAATCACGCATCACCACCTCAATGTATTCAAAAATATGCTCGATGATAAACTGCCTGACGCGTTCCAAGCCCTGATCAATGTAAATTGCGGCACAAAGGGCTTCAAAGGCATCTGCCAGAAGGGAATCGCGATCCTTTCCACCGGACATCATTTCTCCGTGCCCCATGAAAATGTAATCCCCCAGTGAAATCTTTCGAGCTGCTTTGGCCAAAATGGTTTCACTGGCTAGAACGGACTTTGCTTTGGCCAGATCTCCTTCGGTGTTTTTTGCAAAATGCTTGAATAAATATTCCACAATCACCAAACCAACCACAGAATCACCGAGAAACTCCAATCGTTCGTTGGATAACAAGAGTTTGTTTTTAAACCGGGCCTTTTCGTTGACATACGAAGTATGCCTCAAGGCGTGAAAGAGTAATTTTTCATCCTTGAAGCTGATGCCGATTATATTCTGAAGCCGTTCAATTCGCTTTTTTTCGCCTGTTTGTATGATGATCCACCCTCCGAATAGTTAATTCAACACTTTGCTTAAACTCGCTTTCACCCATATTATACCATCACTTCTAGATTCATGGGCTTTATGATATAATTTTCCATGATAAAAATAGCTTATTTCGGCTCTTTAAAGACACGGTTTGTTAAAAGCGGCGTAGAACGATATTGTAAGTGGCTGAAGCCTTATGTAAATCTGTCGCTTTTGGAATTAAAAAGTGGTGGTGATATCAACAGAGAACCAGTTGAATCCATTCAGAAAAAGGAAGCAGCTGCTTTACTGAAAAAGGTTAAAAGCGAAGAATTGATCATTCTGGACGAGGGTGGAGAGGCGTTAACCTCAAAAGGTTTTTCAACAATTATCAAAAACAGGCAAGTCACTTCTCGGGAATTGTTTTTTGCCATTGGCGGTTATACCGGCTTTCATGAGGATGTAAAGCGTTCCGCTTCAAAGATTCTTTCTCTTTCGAGAATGACGTTTACCCATGAAATGGCTTTGCTTTTGCTCACAGAGCAAATATACAGAAGTATGAAGATTATCAAAGGTGAAAAATACCATTATTAGCATTCGAAAGGGCGGTGGGGTTTCTAGTGGAACCAGAACCTTTTAGTAGCAGCTCATTGATTTTGCAATTTGTCTTATTGGGAATTATGTTATTGTTATCGGGCCTTTTTTCGGGCTCTGAAACAGCTCTTAGTTCCATGACCAAGCTCAGGTTGAAAGAATTGGCCGAAAAGGCCAATTCCAAGGAAAAACGTAAGGTTGTTGAAAAGGCATTACACGAACCAAACAAGCTGTTGACAACTATTTTGGTCTTTAACAATTTTGTGAATATCTTCGCCTCATCTTTGGCGACCTTGATTGCTTTAAATTTGTTACCGGACAGCAATGTGGGAAACGCAACTGCGATTGTCACCGGTATCATGACCATGCTAATCTTGATTTTTGGCGAGATTACACCCAAGGTTTTTGCCACACAAAATCCTGAGAAGGTTTTTAACTGGGTCATTCGACTGATCACCTTTCTCAGTATTGTCCTAACCCCTTTGATTTGGTTGTTGGTGAGAATCAGTAACGTTTTCATCAGAATCCTGGGAGGCAAAGTGGTAACGGACACGCCGTTCATCACTGAAAATGAAATTGTTTACGCCATGCAGGTTGGTGCTCAAGAAGGTGCCATAGAAATCGAAGAAAGTAAAATGCTCACAAGGGCACTCGGACTCAAAGAGACCAACGTCAAGGAGATCATGATCCCAAGGGTTGATGTGGTTGCACTGGATGAAAACACACCACTTTCAGAAGCGCTATCCTATGTTAGGGATGAAGGCTACTCCAGGTTCCCGGTCTATACGGATACCATCGACAACATCACCGGTATCCTTTACGCAAAGGATATCATAAAGGTGATTGATGAGAGGGGAACGGATATTTTAGAGAAGCTTAACGCCAGAGAAATCAGTCGTGTTCCCTATTACGTCCCGGAAACAAAGAAGATTGATGCCCTTCTTCAGGAATTCAAAGACAACATGGTTCATATGGCCATCGTAGTTGATGAATACGGCGGTACGGAAGGTCTGGTTACCATAGAAGATATCATCGAGGAAGTCATGGGAGAGATCATGGATGAATTTGATGAAGGAGAAGTGTTTGGAATTGATAAACTCAACCCCAATACTTATATCATCGATTCGAAAGTGCCCATTAACGATATAGAAAGGGAATTGGATGTCACGTTCCCGGAAACCGACTTTGAATCTATCGGAGGTTATTTGTTGGAACGGTTCGAAAGAGTTCCAAAAGTCGGAGAGGAAATGAAGGTCAACGGTTTCTATTTCAGGATTCTGGCTGCCAGTAAAACGAGAATTGAGAAGATTAAAATGATTTGTAAGCCTGAAGTCAGGATGAAGATGTACGATGATGACGAGGAAGAAATATTTAAAAAAACTATAGAAAGGGAAGAGGAGCATCATGATAAAGAAGATTAAGGAAGAGGCAATCAAAATGCTGGATTACAGTTACAGCCCGTTTTCAAAATTCGCTGTAGGTGCCGCTATCTTGACAAAAAGCGGTAAGATATACACCGGTGCCAATATTGAAAATTCCTCCTACGGATTGACCATTTGTGCTGAACGAGTTGCTTGCGTAAAAGCCGTTTCCGAAGGAGAATTGGAGTTTGAAGCCATAGCCGTGGCTACCCGATCAGAAGAACCTGCTTCACCCTGCGGGGCCTGCCGACAGTTTCTTTGGGAATTTGGAGATATGGATGTTATATTGATCAATACACAGGGAAAAGAGAAGGAGTATAAACTTTCACAGTTATTACCAGATGGATTCAAACTTGAAAAATAATTTTAGGGGGTGAAAAGTATGACAGAAAAGAGATTATACAGATCAAGAGATGATCGTGTTATCGCCGGTGTTTGTTCCGGTTTGGGAAAATATCTGGATGTGGATCCCGTTATTATACGATTAATCTGGGCAGCAACCATCTTTTTGGCCGGAGCCGGTATCTTTCTTTATATCGTTGCATGGATCATTATTCCGGAAGAACCTTTAAAAAACAGAACAACACAAAATCCTGAGAAAGAAAGTTCTGATGTTTACGATTCCGAATTTGATCAACAAACGGAAACCTATAACAGTGAACAAAAGATAAAGGAACAACTGGAAAGGGAACGTCGTGGAAAGCTGGCCATTGGCGTAGGGATTGTGATTGTGGGAATCATCTTTTTATTCAGTCAAATATTCTCATTTAATATCTCCTGGAGAGTCATCGTTGGGATACTGTTGATATTAGCCGGTGGCGCTGTTTTATTACGTTTCTTCAGGGAGGAAAGGTAATGCCTCTATTTTTTGGTGTATTGCTGTTAGTCATTGGCGTTTTACTGGTCTTTGGCTTATTTGACGTCTCTATTTTCTCCACCATTTTTGAGAATTTCTTTTATCTTTGGCCCTTCATTCTGATTCTGATAGGGTTATCTATCTTGTCAAAAATTAAAGGCCTGAGATGGCTTCGTTTCATCAATGCTATCTTCATCATATGTTTTGCACTGGCCTTAATCTTTTATCCTACAGATTTCTTTACGGATAAACAATACGAAGAATATCAGTTTCAAGTGGCGTTGGACCAAACTGCAGAGAAAAATATCCTTGAATTGGATGTTCCCACTGTGTATCTGGAAGTGATCAGTGATAAGAATATTGAGAACATGATCAGTGGTAGTTATTTTTCGCATGTGGATGATACGGATATCAGAGTCTCAGGAAACAGGGTACGCATTACCAGAAGTGACGATAACAAGTACTTCCTGTTCGGAAAACCCAGATACGAACTGCATCTGCGGATACCGGAACAAGCCAACCTCGAATTGCTAATTGATTCAGCGGTATTAAAGGGCGATATTCTTCTTGAAAAGAATCCCATCGAAATCATCGATATCAATACAGCCATTTTAAAGCTGGAATTAACTCTCAGGGAGTTGACAAAACCCCTGGAAATCATTTGTGAATCAGCCGTTAACAATTTGGATATCATTGCACCAGCTGATATCAGATATACCAGAACGATGGAATCAGCCATCAACAACATTTCGATAGATGATGTTTTCAAAGAAGTGGATTACGAAGCGGATTTGGAAGTTGAAGTTCGTTCGGCTATTAATAATTTCAAACTAAAGACATATGATGAATAGGAAGAAGCTGTATTTAACCGCAAGTGCATTGTTCGTCTTTTTTGCGGTTTTGATCATCTTTTACGTCATTTTTTTCGCACCCATCAACAATCAGGACAACATTCAGGTTAACTGGATTTCTTCTTATTATTCTCAACCTGATGCATTGGATCAACAAGAAGAAAACAACTCTGTAATGCCTGAAATGACTGAATTAAGCTTTCCGCTGGAGATCAATCAACGAGGTCCAATCTCTTTCAATCTTTACGGAGAGGTTGAACTCTCTGACAATAAGGCACCCGGACTTTTAATCCCCGCTGTGCAAGGCGCTCATGTTCAGGTTATTTTCAACGGACAATTAATTACAGATACTGTCTTTCCCAAGAATTTTGACAAATCCAGTCAATTGCTGTACTCCTATATTGAACAAATCAATCCGGAACTCCTAAAAGATGTTAACAAGGTGATCATCCAGTATATCGGTAGAGATCGGCTGGAGCTATACACTTCACCTTATTTGGGCGATTTTATCAGTTTAAGACGCCAAATCAATACCATTAAATTTTTGGGACAGGATTTTTATCTCATCATTTTCGGCATGGGTGCCTTATTGTCCGTTATTCTCATCTCTTTAGGAAAACATGTGGCCACCAAAAAAAATTCCTATGTGGCAATGGGAATCGCTATGATCTTCAATGCCCTGGGAAGTTTCTTGTATATCATCAATTCTCCTGATTTTTTCGTGTTTTTTTCTTCGGATCAACTATTTACTGTATTACAACCCATCAGCTATACTCTCTTTATTTACTTTCTGGTTATCGGAATTGAATCTTATTACAACAGCAGCGATTCCAAAAATAACATCAGTCATAAACTCCTGTTACCAAACATAATCGCCTGCTTAATCATCTATTTGGGCTTAGATATTGCCCAATACATTATCAGTTACATCAACCTGAGTTTTATGGTCTTTTTGTCTTTTAAACGCAAAACAACGGAATTCATTTACCCGGTTACCGTTTTGACAGCCAGCACGATCTATTTGTTGGTTGTTCAGTATATAGGGGTTATCATCCCTTTCCCGGTCTATGCACTGTCTTCTATGATCATCATCTTCAGTTTTGGCATCATCATGGTGAGGGATTTCCAAAAAACTTATCAAGAGCTACAAACCACCTCCAACGAACTTTACGCTTCCTATGAGGAATTGACAGCCATGAATGAGGAGCTTGAAAATTCTTACAATGAACTGGATCGTAAGGTTGAAGAAAGAACTTATGAATTAAACAAAACAACCGTTGCCCTCAAGACAATTCTAAACAATACGGAAGAGGGCTTTTTAACTTTCTCCGAATCGTTGATTATTGATCCCGAATACTCTTTGCAGTGTGAAACCATGTTTGGCAAGAAGATCTCCAATCGTTCCATCTCAGCGATTCTGGGTAACGAAAAACAGGAAACCGTTGCGTTTTTGGATAAGGTTTTCACAAGAATCCTACATGAGGATAAACCCTATGCCATCGACATGTATATTTCCCTTCTTCCTGAAACCATCGCAATCGGCTCAAAAACATTACAGCTGAATTATAAATTGATTGATACAGACTCTGAAGGTCGAAAGATCATGGTCATTCTCCACGATATTTCCGAAAAATTGGAATTACAGAATGAGATTGAAAATGAGAGAAATATTCTGAAAATGGTCATCAACGTTTTAAATTCCAGGGAAGATTATCTGGAGCTTATCAGGGATTTCAGGGATTTCACCATGAACGGAATGGAACAGATCTGCAATAGCCAACTTGAAACAGAAGACAAGATTGCAGAGATCTTTAGAATGATACACACCTTCAAGGGCAGTTTTGCCAACTTCGACACGATTAACGCCGTTACTGCTCTTCACGACTTTGAGACGATCTTAAACGATAAAAGAAAGTCCCTTTTAAATTATACTAACAATCAACTGGTTGATTTTTTCAACGATTACGATTACAACTCCTGGATCGAAAAAGATATTGATATTATCAGAGAGTTGCTGGGATCTGATTTCTTCTCTTTGGAGAAAAAATTATCCATCGATCCGGATCGCATCTACGAACTGGAAAATAAGATCGCCGAAAGTGAATTGGGGGAAGAGGGTAGAGAATTTCTTATTGAATTAAAACGTTTGAGATACACTTCCTTTACCGAACTCCTTTCTTATTACAAGAATTACACCAGTCAACTGGCTCAAAGAATGGGTAAATTAATCAATCCGGTAATTATTGAAGGTGAAGATATTCCCGTTGACAGGGAGCTGTACAAATCATTAATTAGATCTCTCACACATCTTTTCAGAAACAGCATTTACCATGGGATCGAGAACCCTGAGGAGCGTGCCAGAAAAGGGAAATCCGAATACGGCCAAATCAAGGTGGAAGTCAACAAAAAAGGTGAACGGATCGAACTCATCATTCATGATGATGGTAGGGGGATCAATCTGGACGCTGTTTGCAAAACTGCTCTGGAAAAAGGTTTTGTTGAAAAAGAACAAATTGAACAAATGAGTGAATCTGAAAAATTGAACCTTATTCTAAAAGACCGTTTGAGCACCAGTAAAAAGGTATCGGATATTTCAGGCAGGGGTGTTGGTTTATCAGCCTTGAAACATGAATTGGAAAAATTTCAAGGTGAGATTGAAATTCAAACGGTGCCGGACAGCGGTACGACCTTTAAACTCACCATCCCTATCAAAGAAGCACATGAAATGCCTGAATTACCAATAAAGGCCGTCTTGGATATGATAAAAAAAGAAGTGGATGATTTTCTTGACTCTCAAAAAATCATGTTAATGGAGTTAAATCAAGAGCAGTTTTATGACGGGATAGAATTATATAGGTATAACGCATTGATTCGATTAAGTGGTTCCGTTTATGGCACGGTCTTTTTATCCGCAGAAAGAAAAATCGCGGAACTATTTGCATCCAAGCTGTTGATGAATATCGACGCCAATACGTTAAGTGAAAGGGATATTTCTGACGGTGTTTGCGAGCAGTGTAATATCTTTGTGGGAAATGCCCTGAGAGAAGCATCCAAAAAGAAAGCGGTTTTGTCCATCAGTTCGCCGGTTTCCTTAAAATGTAACGATGGCCGCCTTAATTATCCGGACAAAGAAAAACACATATACAGCCTTCAAACGGAATACGGCATGATGAAATTTGGGGTTATTGAAAAATAAACGTTATTTAAGAAATTTTGTGTTTCCACCTGAATTTTTAATCTTATCCACCAAAGGTTTTAAGGTAAAACTCATTTCATCGGGATAATCACAGGCACTTAAATCAAAATAAATATGGACATCCGGTATAGAAAGCAAACCCTGTATGGTTCCTTCCAGCTGTAAATATTGCCTGTTATTCAGCGTTGTGAAAAGAGAAATGTAAAAGACACCATCGGTATTCGATACTTTGTAAGGCATCTGGGAATGATCATCCGTTTTCTGGGTTTCACGCTTCTCTTGAGATTCTTGTTCGTGATCATCCTGTTTATCTTCCGGATTGAGAACATGTTGAATCGCTTTTAACACAGCTGATACTTTGAAAGGTTTTACAATATAATGCTTCGCACCGCATTCCAAGGCCTTAAACACCATATGCTTTTGATCCAAGGCTGAAATCATTATGATATTGGCATTTGGATTTTCTTCTATTATGGTCTTCACTGCTTCAATGCCCGTCATTACAGGCATGGTGATATCCATGGTAACCAAGTCGGGTTTATGCTTTCGGTAAAGATCTACGGCCTCTTTTCCGTTGGAAGCCTCAGCTACGATATGATAACCCGCTTGCTTCAATATATTCTTAAGATTTCTCCTCATTAAAACCGAATCATCTGCAACAAGAATGTTCAAATCAATCAACTGCCTTTCTTTCTGAAATCTTTTGTTTGATTATGGGCAAAAATACCTCTACGATTTGAGGATCAAATTGTTTCCCTTTGTTTTTTTCCATTTCGTTGATAGCGTTGTTTAAATCCAAGGCCTTTCTATAAGCTCTGTTTCTCGTCATGGCATCCCATGTATCTGCCACAGACAAGATTTTTGATACAGGGGGAATCTCATCGCCTTTCAATGCATCCGGATATCCGCCACCATCGTATCGCTCATGATGGGATCTTACATTGAGTGCGATATTGGAGAGGTATTTGGATTGTTTTAGAACCTCGTGTCCCCAAACAGGATGCATTTTGATTATATCAAATTCTGATGAAGATAATTTCCCCGGTTTGTCTAAAATCGAGGCTGGTATAAGAATTTTACCGATATCATGTACCAAACCGGACCAATAAACCTCTTTTATCGCTTCCTCATCATACCCCACGGTTTTTGCAATCTCCTGAGAAAGTTCTGCAACCATCTCGGAATGCCCTCGAGTATATTCATCGTGTATCTCCATCATTCGGATCATAGAGAGAATAATCTCCTTTTGGAACTCTTCATGCACTTGATTTAAACGCTGAAAGACCATAAAGGTGGCTGCAATATTACCCAATGCCCCAAACATCTTTAACGATTCGTTTGAGAAGACAGTTTCGCTTTTCTGTGAGGTGTCCAGCGCTATTGTCCCAGCAAGATCATCACCAATATCAATCTCCATCATGGCCGTTTGATATGTTCTCTTAGTCGCCTTGTAAAACTTAGGGAAGATATCTTCGGGGAGTTTGTAATTCCGCCTTTCTATCCCGTCAATAACAAAAACATTGGAGTCAAAATACATAGTATCATCGGAATTTCTTGGATCGAGAAAAAACTCCCGCTTCAACTCCAGTGAATTTAATAGAGCTATATCATGTCCGATGGTATGCACATAGCGCCATTCATCGTCCTTTATCAACACAACGCTTCCATATTCCGCTTCTGGAATGATTGCAACCGATTCTTCCAAGAGCTTTTTTAAAAAGGTTTCATCTGAATCAGATTGAGAAGCCATTTCTATTAGTCTGGAGGTCGCTTGTATAACGTTTTCATATAGTTCAACGGTAGTATACAGTTTTTGAGTTTCCATTTCCGCTTCGTTGGAGCTCACCGTCAATTCATCAACCTTGGATATCAACCGTTTCAACTCTTCTTTATCCGCTTGGTTGTTCTTTATTTTATTTTTTAATGAACGAATCACAACTAACAGATATATTGATAAAGAAAGAAACACGAATGTCAAAGCGATAAACATTAAATTCCTCCAAAAATTACGGGATCATTTTTGTGATAATCAAAGACTTTCAGTAAGAAAAACTCAATGGATTATAGCACAATTACCCGTTATTCACTGTTATATTTTTTCTTTTATCAATCCGGTTGAATTCTTTATGTTCTTTTAGATGCCTTCACATGAATAAATACAACAAAATACAAGCCCAATTGGATGAATTGAGTATATTGAATCTGGAATTGATTGTAAAATCCCACACAAAAAAAGAACTGGACGATATAAAAGAAAAAGTACCATACCCCGATTCTTTTCCCTTTCCAACTAGAAAAAATGGACAAAAGAACGAAGAAGATGAAAATCACAGGAGATAACCAGAGAAAGGCCTGATAGAAAAGAGACCAAAAAAATGCAAAAAAGGTGGATAAGATGATGAGCATATAAGCTCGTTTTTCCAATAAATAAATTAACGTCAACATGTACCCCGGCGCTAATGCAAATACATCTCCAAAAGCCAAATCCCATGACAAGAGACAATAAATCATGATCATGTTAATGATTAAAATGAAAGCGTCCTGCTTTTTACTGTTTCTCTCGTATAATCTCTTTTTCAATGGTCACCTTCGCGTTTTTTGAAAAAAGCCAATCAGTTGGGCTCTAAAATCCTTTTTCCCGCTTTTATAATCAATTTCAAGAAAAAGTATATCGAATAAAAACTGTTCCACTTCATCCAGCGTATATTGAGCTGCTATGTTCTCTTTATACTCATTTTTTTTAAAAGAAAAGCCCACTATTTGGGAAATCATCGGTATATTCGTCTGTGTTTTTGTAGCCAGGGCTCGGACATCGTTAAATGTATGATATTTTTTTGATGAAAGCAGTTTTATCTTGAAAATCAAGGTATAAAAAAGACTTAAGCGATAAATAATTTGAATGGGATTGTTTTCTGATAAAATCTCATCTAATTTGTTTAATGCCTTTGCTGAGGTTCTGTTGGCAAAATCACAAATGAAGTTTTGAAGGTCCTCTTTGGTATAAGAATAAAAAAGATCTGTAAAGGTATCATCGTCTATTTTATTGCCCTCTGAAAGGTCGATGAATTTTCTCAATTCATTATGAATCCGCCACATGTCCGGTCCCGTATCATATACCAAACGGTTGATCTGTTCATCTGTCAAATCCAACCCCATTTTAATTCCATGCGAACGAACCAATTCTTTCCATTCATTGTCTTTCCAAGGCTTTGGAAGTTGAAAGACCTGTTTGCTTTTTTTCAACCCCTTGAGGGATTTTTCACTTCCGATAAACAGGGCGTTTGTCTCGGAATCCTCAATGATTTCGGATAATTCCAATATCACATCCAACTTTTTTTTGGAAAGACCCTCATGAAAATCACAATAACAGCAATAATCTGTTGAGAAAAGGGATCTTTTTACAAGGGAAGGTAAAAACCCTTCAAATTCATTCCAATCCTTGGATTTAAAGAATTTGAACTGTTTTTTTTCTTTTTTTGCGAAATTTCTACAATATTCATATTTTGAAAAATCATCGGTTCCCGTTAGTACTTCCAGCATTTCAATTCCTTTTTATGATAAACGCCTTCTTGGTCATCTAACACTTAGTCCGCTTAATACTGTGAAGATATATTCTATTTTAACTGCATCAAGTGTCATTTCAATGTATTGATTTTCAAGCTCTACATACATCTGCTGCATTTGGTTCAATTCCCCTTTGGTCATTTCACCGCGAACTATTTTGGACGTTGCACTGTTAATCTCTTGTTCAAGGCGTTGATACTCCTCTTTGATAAGCGGCATTTCATCGGTCAAAACATCGTGCAACAATTTGTTTTTTCTGATCTCAATTTCTTCTAACTTATCAGAAACACTAGACTGAACCGGTGCTTGGAAGTCATAAGCTCCTCCAATCCCCGCTGAAACTCCTTGAAGAAATGTGTTGTAATCCGTTCTAAATAGGGCATAAAAAGAGCTTTGTTCACCGTTGTCTCCATTTTGTGAAAATAAATTCAGATACCTGATAACAGCGGTTTGAACAATATCTTCATCGATTTTTTCTGGTTGATATTGGGACAGACCGGTGATTTGAGGTTCGCCATTTGAAAGGGACGAAAGGGCTTCCAGTTTAATGGCGAGATAAGCCATATCCACCCGTTCCAATTTTTCTTTAGCGGATGAGATCATATCCCCATCGTTCTCTGTCAGCATAATCTTCTTCTTTAAATAATCAAAAAATAAATCCACCGCTTCCAGTTGACGCTTTAAAACTTCTTTACTTGCCTCTTTATACCTTTTTTCAGCATCTGAAGGTCGTAAAAAATCATAACTGACCCCCAAAGAAAATTGATAAGAAGAGTCAGTGGCAAAGTCCGTTAAGAATGCAAAAGATGTGGATAAATCCAATTTTTCAAATAATTTGATATTCGCTTGTGCACCTACCAATCCTTTCTGCATAAAAGGATCGTACCCGGCTCTCAGCTCTCCTTCAACCGAGTTGAACCATTGTACATAAGGAATATCATATTCTTGGAACGTTGTTTTTTCAACCCCTTTTAAAACCTCTTCCATCGTGTAGGAGAAGGCCATCATACCTGTGAGGAACAATATAATGAATAAAATTTTTACACCTTTGATATCAACACCTCCAATCAAAAAGCCCTGGTATCCGGCTCATAGGTGGATATTTCGAATGAATCCCTTATTTCTTCCATGGTTTTACCGCTTCCCAACAACACCATCAATTTGATCTTTGCCTTTTGTCCACTTTGCTCATGTCCCAGTATGACACCTGCTTGTTTTAAAGAGGCTCCACCTCCCTCATAACCATATATATCCAAAACCCTTCCTTTATAGCATCTTGAAACGAGAACAATTGGAATATTTTCAGCAATACACCTTTTGATCGGCCCTGTCAATTGGGGAGGAACATTTCCCCTGCCAAATCCTTCCAAAACGATTCCTTTTGTACCCATTTCTCTGGCATAGTCTATAAATTCACCGTTATCACCAGTAAAAGTCTTGAGTAAACTTGTTTTGGATTCAATGGTATCTGTCTTGATGTAGGTTCTTCTCAGCGATTTTCTAAAAAAGAAAACACCGTCTTCATCTACAATCCCCAAGGGGCCAAAACCCGGTGAATCAAAGGTGGCCACATTGCTGGTGTAAGTTTTTGTCACCTCTCTTGCCGCGTGTATCTCATCATTCAGACAGATCACAGTTCCACACCCCACAGAGTACTTTGATGCCGCTACTTCCACCGATGAAAACACGTTTCTGGGGCCGTCCGTTCCCAACTCGTTGATATTGCGCATAGCAGCCGTCAAGATAATGGGCTTTCTTGTTTTAACCGTAAGATCCAGCATATAGGCCGTTTCCTCCAGGGTATCAGTCCCATGTGTGATCACAACCCCGTTTACCTGTTGATCATCCACCACTTTTTGAACCAGTCTTGAAAGTTCAAACATCTTTTCCGGCGTCATATGAGGACTGGGAAGATTGCAAAAATCAATGGTTTCTATCCTTCCAAACTCTTCCAATCCCGAAAGTTCTGAGATCTTTTGATTGCCCAATTGTGAGGGAATGATCACATCGCTTTCCTTTCTCATGGCGATGGTTCCCCCTGTCGTTATGATAATAATCTTTTTTTTCATCTTTTCCCCCGTATTCTTTTTTCTTTTTTTGTATCTTGAGAGGCTTCGTATTCTTGAATCATCTTCAGGCACCCTTGCGAAATCTCGTTTTTTTGTTGCCAGTCCATGCCGCCTAAATTGATCATCCGCAATCCCTTAAGATTTTTCAAAAGCAGTAAAAATGGATAATCAGCATTCCTCATGGTGAAAAAGGAAAAAGGGGCATCCGTTACCACCTTGTAGATACCCCTCTGTAAGCTTTTGGATAACTGTTCCAAAAAACCAATCTCATCTGCTACGAATATTTTCGATTTCACATCCATTTGCAGGAGTCGTTCTCCTATTCTGTCCAAGTTCCCCAAAACGGGTTTCATGGAACGCATTCCAGTCTTTTGTCCCATTAAAACGTTTTCTTCATCATGATTGATCCATTCCAACCATAAAGCACCTGAAGGGAGAAAAAGTGTCTTGAACCCTGCAAAAGGAACATGATTCTTCTTCAACTCATCAACAACAGCCTGAAAACAAGTGGACTTGCCGGTTCCCCTGCCTCCGAAGACGGCGATCCTATTTTGAGGCATTTTTAATAATTTCAGGTAAAGCTTCGATGGCCTGATCCAGGTTTTCAACCTTTTTACCACCGGCTTGGGCAAAATCAGGTCTTCCACCGCCGCCGCCGCCTAATATGGAAGCAAGACTTTTTGCCATTTTCCCTGCATGAAGGCGTTTACCGGCGATATCATCACTCACCTTGACGATAAATGAAACACTTTGCGCCTGTTTGTTAAATATGCAAATAACGCCTCCATTGACTTTCTTAATGGCATTGTCGGCTACGGTACGCATGACGCTTTGACTGGAATCCTCCTGAATGATGGAAAGGTATTTGATGCCATCTACCTCTTTAATCTTGCTCCCAAGAATGTCCCGAATATTTTGACGACTGAGTTTTTCTTCCAGTTCTGTGGCCTTTCTTTGAAGTTCTTTGTTCTGTTCCAGTGCTTTTTTCACGCTTTCCAGCAATGCTGAAGGATCAGAATTGAGTTGAGCCGCAGTTTCGGTCAGAATTTTTTGTTGTTCGTCCATCATCTCTAAGGTGTTCCAACCGGTGCTTCCTTCGATTCTCCTCACACCGGAGGAAATTCCGGTTTCGCTTTTTATTTTGAAAGGGCCGATTTGTCCGGTATTTTTAACATGAGTACCACCGCAAAGCTCCGCACTGAAATCTCCCATTTTAACGACTCTTACGGTCTGGGAATACTTCTCATCAAACAAGGCGATCACACCGGATTTTTTGGCATCCTCAAGATTCATGATATCCGTGTTGACACTCATGGCTCTCATGATTTGTTCATTAACCATTTGTTCGATGTTTTCAATTTCATCAGTACTTAAAGGTTTAAAATGCGAAAAGTCAAATCTTAACCGATTGGGTGACACCAACGATCCGGCCTGTTTTACATGTAATCCCAGGACTCTTTTTAATGCCTCATGGAGTAAATGAGTGGCACTGTGATTTCTGGCCGTTGCCAATCTGGTCATATTGTCCACTTCCAAAGTGACTTGGTCCCCTTTTTGAACCGAGCCTTTTTCAACTCTCACCCGATGAACGATTACTTTATTGTAGGGATTGAATACCTCCAGAACGTTGGCCCTAAACATTTGATTATAAATGATTCCCTTATCAGAGACCTGTCCTCCTTTTTCATCATAAAAAGGTGTGATACGAACAACGATATCACCGGTTTGTCCTTCAACAAGTTCATCCACCAATTCATCATCTTTCAACAAAAAGAGTACTTGCGATTCTTCGGAAAGTCTGTCATAGCCTATAAATTCTATTGAAGTTATGGTATCGGGATTCAGTTGTTCGTAAACTTTGGCAACTTTTGTATACTCCTTATCACCTCTGGCATCCCTGGCCTGTTTTCGTTGTTGATTCATCAATTCTCTGTAGCCGTCCAGGTCCACAATGACCCCTTTTTCCTCTGCAATTTCCCGGGTCACTTCAACGGGGAAACCATAGGTGTCGTAAAGCTTAAAAGCATCAGCAGCACTAAGCGTTGCCTTTTCACTATTCTCACGCTTTGATTCTTTTAGCAGGTTATCGATCATTTCCAACCCTTGTTCCATGGTTCTAACAAATTTCTTTTCTTCTTCAAGGATGATTTGTGTGATGATTTCGCTTTTTTCGCCGAGTTCAGGATATTGTATCCCCATGATTTCAATCACCGGTTCTACCAATTTGAAGATGAAGGGATTTTTCATGCCGTTAATCCAGCCAAATGTTAAAGCACGGCGAATGATTCGTTTTAAGACATAGCCTCTACCCTCATTTGACGGGATGACACCATCTGAAATCATGAATACAGCCGAACGTACGTGATCAGATATCACCCTGAGGGCGGTCATTTCCTCCTTATTTCGGTGATAATCCATACCCGTTAGCTCTTGAATTTTTTCAATGATGGGCTTAAACAAATCAGTCTCAAAATTTGAGTCAACTCCTTGAATGATCGAAGCCAATCGTTCCAAACCAAGTCCGGTGTCAATATTTTTTCTGGATAATGGGGTATAGCTTCCATCTTCGTTGTAATTAAACTCTGTGAAAACCAGGTTATAAAACTCCAAAAAACGTCCGCAATCACAGGCCGGACTGCAATGATCCGGATCAGGACAACCCAAGTTTTCGCCGGTATCGAAGAATATCTCCGAACAGGGTCCGCAAGGGCCGGTAGGTCCTGCCGGACCCCAATAATTGTCCTTTTTCCCCAAGCGAACGATCTTTTCTTCGGGAATACCAATCACATCTCGCCAAATCTTGTAGGCTTCTTCATCTTCTTCATACACACTGACCCATAATTTCTCTTCGGGCATTTTCAATTCCACTGTAGAAAACTCCCAAGCCCATTTGATGGCTTCTTCTTTAAAATAATCCCCAAATGAAAAATTCCCCAACATCTCAAAAAAGGTATGATGGCGTTTTGTCTTTCCCACCTCATCAATGTCATTGGTACGAACACATTTTTGGCAAGTAGTCACTCGCTTGTGTACCGGCTTCACTTTGCCCCAAAAAATCGGTTTGAACTGTACCATTCCCGCAATGGTAAACAACAATTGAGGATCGTTGGGTACCAAAGATGAACTGGGCATCCTAAAATGTTCTTTGCTCTCATAGTATTTTAAAAACCGTTCTCTAATTTCAGCTGCTGTCATGTATTTCAAGTTTTTCAATCCTCCAATATCCGATTATTTTATCATTAAAAGTAGCAACAACGTCATTGGACCAACAAAGACCAATGAATCTATTCGATCAAGCAATCCACCGTGTCCAGGAATAATGTCGCCTGAATCTTTAGTTTGATGATAGCGTTTGATGGAGGATTCGTATAAATCTCCCAGTGTTGCCCCCCATGTAATAAAAAGTGTTAAAATCAGCAATTCCAGTACCGATAGTTCAATACCGCGACCATTTCCGAAGAAACTGATAGCCGGATAAATCCACTGTATAAATATCGTAATGACAATCAACCCCAAAAAGGTAAAAAACATTCCGCCCAAGAGTCCCTCGACCGATTTCTTAGGACTGATCTTTGGCATTAGTTTATGCTTGCCGTATTTAATCCCAACGAAAAAGGCAAAGGAATCGAACAACCATGGGGAAGTGATGGCGTACAACGAGTAAATCCACCCAAATGTTTTATAGATGTAAAGGATGCAGGTCAAGGGTAATGCAATGTAAAAGATTCCCAAGATCACATTGTTCATGATTTCGTTGATTTTACCGTAATCCTGATAAACAAAAACCCCTATTCCGCCTAAAACGGGGATAATCAAGGCATAAACAATAACCAAAAAATCTAATCGTTCTAAAAAAATACAAATCCCGGATAATAAAAATATCCCCGGAATGAGGGCCGTTAAGATGTTTATCTCGCCGGCCATTACCTTTGGATTATCAGTCGTCCTTTTATAGCCACTAAACAACAGTTTCACATATTCCGATCCCGATACCAGACAGGCAAGAAATCCCAGGATCACGATGGTCCAATAATTGTAAAGTAACAAGACTGAAGCAGTACCAAATATAACCCCGTACTTCCATCTGTTTCTCAATTCTTTTTTATCCGGTGACAATGATATCAACTCCACACATATCAGGACTAACGGTCTTTAAATAGAAGTTTATAGCCCTCCATATCTTCTTTCCCTTTTGGAATACTCTTTTAGAAGATTTATAAGCGCCTCGCGATCCAGATCAGGCCACATGGTTTGGGTGAAAATCAACTCTGAATAGGCCATTTGCCAAAGGAGAAAATTGCTCAATCGCATTTCCCCACCTGTTCTAACGAGTAAATCGGGATCCGGTACATCCGGAAGGTTTAAAAAGTTCCTGAACATCTCCGGTTGATCATTTTTCAAATCTTCCGCTTTCAGTTCACCTTTTTCAAATGCGTTAAACATGCGCAGCACGCTGTCCCAGATTTCCTGTCTTCCCCCATAATTCAATGCAATGATCATTTGAAAATAATCACATTGCTTTGAATTGATTTCGATCTTTCTTGCACATTCGTAAGCATCCCGGGGAAGAGATTCAATATGACCTGTAAAGCGTATTCTAACACCTTTTTCTATCATTTCTGGTGATTTCTTTTCCAAATAATAAATCAACGTTTGAAATAGAAATTCAACCTCTTCTCCCGGACGTTTCCAATTCTCAGTTGAGAAGGCAAATAAGGTGCAATATTGGATACCAATATCATTACACGCACGCACCATTTTTTCAGCCACATCTGCACCCGCTGCGTGCCCTTCTGATCTGTCAAGCCCTTTGTTTTTAGCCCATCTCCCGTTGCCATCCATGATGAATGCAATGTGAGTGGGTATTTTTACCTTCTGCAACACTGTGTCATCCGTTGACATTAAACTTCCATGATCTCCGTTTCTTTTTCTTTAAACAACTCATCCATCTTATCAACGTATTCATCGGTCAATTCCTGAATCTTGTCTTCAAGTCTATACGCATCATCTTCAGGGAGATCTCCGTTCTTTTGCTCCTCTTTCACATCTTTAATGGCATCGCGTCTGATATTTCTAATCGACACCTTGCCCTCCTCAATAATATCGTGAACCATCTTGACCAGCTTTTTCCTCTGTTCTCCGGTTGGAGGGGGGAAGTTCAAACGGATGCTGGTTCCATCATTGATTGGGGTTAATCCCAGCTGAGAAGCCAAAATTGCCTTTTCAATAACCTTTAAAGCGGATTTGTCCCAGGCTTTAACCACCAAAGATCTTTCGGCAACGGAAACACTTGCCAGTTGCAGAATGGGTGTGGGCGTATTGTAATAATCCGCAGTAATCTCCTCTAAAAGAGCGGGACTGGGTCTGCCGGTTCGGATGTGTTTTAATTCATTTGCTATTGATTCAAGACTTTTTTCCATCTTGGACTTTGCTTCACTTAAATGTTTGTCC
>JASUTC010000024.1 GCA_030445775.1 Thermotogaceae bacterium
GATTTTCCGCCTTCAATAGCGGCCAAAGAAGCACCATTCCCCAAATGACAGGAGATGATTTTCAGCTCTTCAACCGGTTTTTTCATCAACTGAGCCGTTCTTTTGGCTATGTACCTGTGGGATGTTCCGTGGAATCCGTAGCGCCTGATTTTGAATTTTCTGTAGTATTCCAGTGGTAGCGCATAAAGATAGGCATGTTTGGGCATTGTGGTGTGGAATGATGTGTCGAATACCACAACGTTTGGTACGCCCGGAAGCAGTTTCATGGCCGATTTAATTCCCATGATGTTTGGCGGGTTGTGTAATGGTGCTAAATAGGAGTGTTCTTCCAAGGCTCGAATGACTTCATCGTCCACCAGAGTTGATTGAGTGAATTTTTCACCACCGTGGACGACTCTATGGCCCACAGCATTGATTTCATCGAGACTTTCAATGACTCCCATTGTTGAATCGGTTATGGTTTCCAGGACCAGTTTCAACCCCTCATCGTGATTGGCGATGGGTTTTTCCACCGGAAATTTTTGTCCGGCTTTTTTGTGTTTTAAGATGGAGCCGGGTATTCCGATTCTTTCCAGGAGTCCTTTACAGAGGACTTCTTCGTTTTTCATATCTAACAGTTGATATTTGATGGATGAGCTTCCTGAGTTGATGACGAGTACTTTCATGTGTGTGTTCCACCCCCGTGAATTTTTGGATTTTGGTTGTTGGTTTGGTTGTTTTTTCGTTGCTGTTGTTTTTTTCGTTATAGTGTTTAGACCCCCCCCGCCTGGGGCGGCACCCCCCCACGGGGGGGGATTTTAGTACGGTTGCTTTTTTTTATTCGTAGGGGCTCCCCTACAATTATGCTTTGTTGGATGAGCCCAGGCATTTCATTCGGGCTTTGATGATTTCTTTCATGGCGTCTATGGCCGGGTCAAATACTTTTCTTGGGTCGATGGCGCCAGGTGTTTCTTTTAGGAATTTCCTGACGGCTGCGATAAATGTGATACGCAGGTCCGTGTCGGTGTTAACTTTGTTGATGCCATATTTGACGCTTTCTTCCAGTGTTTCAAAGGGAACGCCTTTTGCTCCTTTGATATCTGCACCGTATTGATTGGCCAGTTCGATTTGTTCCGGTGGAACACTGGAGGCTCCGTGTAAGACTAAAGGTATGCCGTTTTCTTCTTTGACCTTCTTCAATCGGTCAAAATCCAATTTTGCGGCTCCTTTGAATTTGAATGCTCCATGGCTCGTCCCAATAGCGGGGGCGAGGAAGTCAACGCCGGTCTTTTCAACAAATTCTCTGGCTTCGTCTGTGTTGACTAGAACTGATTCAGCTGCAGCCACATTATCTTCAATACCTTTCAGTGTTCCCAATTCGGCCTCTACACCAATGCCTACGGCATGAGCGATTTCGACTATTTTTTTGGTGGCATTCAGATTTCCTTCAAAAGGCTGGTCTGAGGCATCGATCATGACTGATCCGTATCCGCCTTTGATGCAGGCAACGATTTTGGCAAAGTCTTTTCCATGATCCAAATGAAGACTTACTGGAACTTTTGAATGATCTCCGTAATTTTTCACCAATTCATAGAAGAATCGGACACCTCTTTCGATGTTGCCTTTTCCAGCGTATTTTATGGCTCCTTCGCTTGTTTCAATGATAACAGGTGAATTTTCTTCTTCAGCAGCTTCAATGATTGCTTGAAGAAATTCCAGGTTGTTTATGTTGAATGCGCCAACGCCGTAATACTTTTTGTTGGCATCATCCAGGATTTCCTTTGTTGGTACATATGGCATTGTTACTCCTCCTTATATATTATTTTCAAAGGTCGTTTTGTACGTCCAATTTATAATCGATGATATCTTCATCTGTAAAGAATATCTTGTATTCTCTTTGAAAACTCTCCATGCAATCTGAGGCGTGGATCAAATTTTTTGTTACGCTGACGGCAAAATCGGCTCTGATGCTTCCCGGGTCGGCTTTTAACGGGTCGGTGTTTCCAATGATATGACGGACCAGTTCCACGCATCTGGGGCCTTCCACAATCATAAACAGGGCAGGGCCGCTGGTTGCAAATTCCATAAGGGGTCCGTAAAATGACTTCCCCTTGTGTTCTTGGTAAAGGTCTTGAGCTTGTGAGAGTGTCATCTTGTGAAACTTCATGGCGATGATTTTTAGGCCTCTTTGCTCAAATCTCTTCAGGATTTCTCCCATGAGTCCGCGTCGTACGCTGTTTGGTTTAAAAAACACAAATGTTCTATCCATTCGGCACCTCTATTCTTTTAATCACAGCCATGTCTTTCCCACCATCTACCCGGTTTGATCACGATGCATTGCCCGGTAACTTTCACTTTGTTTCCTTGGGGTATAATGACCGGAAAATATTTCCTGCATTCGAATTCGTCGATTTGTATATCTTCAAGGCTGATTAACACACAAAATCCCCCTACGAATTCCTCGCTAAATTGTTGTTTGTATGTGTAAAAATAATCATTTCTGAATTCTTTGAAGTTTTGTTTGATCTCTGCCTGAGGATATCTGTAGTTGATGACTTCACTGCCCTTTTTGGCGAGGGTTTCTCTCTTTCGTCCCCAGTCAAAGAGACGGTAGGTGATGTCTGAAGATTGTTGGACTTCCAAAATCAAGGATCCCGGTCCCAAGGCGTGAACCTTTCCGGCTTGCAGGTAAATGAGATCGTCTTTTTTGATGTTGGTGTAATTTAATCTCTTTTCAAACGTTCCCCCTTCGATAATCTCCAGCATTTCTTTTTTCGAAGCTATGCCATTGATGCCGTTGATGATCTTGGCATCTTCTGAAGCTTCCAACACATACCACATCTCATTTTTCCCCCATGGTTCGCCTTTTTCATTCTTTTTGGCATAGCTGTTATCCGGATGAACTTGTACGGAAAGCCATTGAGTGGCATACAGTGTTTTAATAAGAAACGGAAATCTTGGATAATTATGTCCTGTGATTTTCTTTATCATCTTGGAAGGTAGGTATTCTCTGCCATCGATGGAAAAAATGGATGTTTCTTTTCCGGGAAGACCGGAAAGCAACCACACTTCACCGATATCTGAAGTTTCAGCCTTTGGGTAGATTTCTCTGAAGATGTCCCCACCCCAAGGTTTGGAAACATAAACAGGTTCCGAAAGATAGAACAATGATTACACCTCTTTTTTCAGCTTTTTTTCCCCACGCGCATTCTTAAGATGTTTTTTTGCAATGATGCCTTTGCTTTGTATCGCTCAACATCGTTTTTTGCCTTTTCCAGAAGATCTTCTGCCCGTTGCTTTGCCTTTTCTGCCCGATAAACATCGATTTCTTCTGCCTTTTCTGCCGCATCGGTAACGATGATCAACTCTTCCCCGTTCATCCGAAGCAAGCCACCGTGAACGGCAAACTCTATTTTGCCTTTCTCGGTTTTGACTTCCATCATGGCAATATCAAGAGCAGTTACGATAGGTGCTCTCCTGTCCAGTACCCCCATGGATCCTTCGACTGTTCTGAATGTAACACTTTGAGCCTCACCACTCCAAACAACCCGGTCAGGAGAGACGATCTCCGTCTTGAATGTGCTCACATGGATCAACCTTCCTTGATCTTCTTGGCCTTTTCCCTTGCCTTGTCAATATTTCCCACCATGAAGAACGCCTGCTCGGGAAGGTCATCGCATTTGCCGTTCAATATATCTTCAAAACTTCTGACACTGTCTGAGATTGAAACGTATTCTCCGGGAACCCCTGTAAACCTTTCGGCTACAAAGTTGGGCTGTCCCAGGAATCTCTGGATTTTTCTTGCTCTCTGTACAGTTCGTTTATCTTCTTCGGAAAGCTCTTCCATACCGAGAATCGCGATGATGTCTTGAAGTTCGTTGTATCTTTGAAGCACTTCCTGTACCCCACGCGCCACATGATAATGGGTCTGTCCCACTATATCCGGTTCCAGAATCTTGGAGTTGGAATCCAGAGGATCAACTGCGGGGTAAATGCCCAGCTCAGAAATCTTTCTTGACAAGACAACCGATCCGTCAAGATGGGTAAAGGTTGTGGCAGGCGCCGGGTCGGTTAAGTCGTCTGCCGGAACGTAAATGGCCTGTACGGATGTGATGGATCCCTTCTTCGTGGAGGTAATACGTTCCTGAAGTTCACCCATATCCGTGGCAAGTGTTGGCTGATAACCAACAGCACTGGGCATTCGTCCAAGTAACGCGGATACTTCCGAACCCGCTTGTACGAATCTAAATATATTGTCTATGAAAAGCAAAACGTCTTTTCCCTCAACATCCCGGTAATACTCAGCCATGGTCAACGCCGTTAAGGCAACTCTGAACCTTGCCCCCGGGGGTTCGTTCATCTGACCGAAGATGAGGACGGTATTATCCAGAACGTTAGCTTCCTGCATTTCAAGGTAGATGTCGTTTCCTTCTCTCGTTCTTTCTCCAACTCCGGCAAACATGGAGAATCCATGATGCTCGATGGCGATGTTTCTGATCAATTCCTGTACCAAAACGGTTTTTCCAACTCCGGCACCACCGAAAAATCCTACTTTTCCTCCCTTGGGGAACGGTGCAATCAGGTCGATAACCTTGATTCCTGTTTCCAATATCTCTATTTCAGTTGATTGATCTTTCAGTCTTGGCGGATCTCTGTGAATAGGCCAGCGCTCTTTGGTGGTAACATCTCCTTTGTTGTCAATGGGCTCTCCAAGGAGGTTAAACAACCTTCCCATGGCTTCAGGGCCTACCGGAACAGATATCGGAGAGCCGGTATCTATTACTTCCAAGCCTCTGATAAAACCATCTGTTGAATCCAACGCAACCGCCCTTATCGTGTCGTCACCAATCAGCTGTTCCACTTCAAGGACCAATTTCTTTTTTGTATCCGGATGGATTACTTCAAGGGCGTTGAATATGTCCGGTAAACTTTCGTTGCTGAACTTAACATCTATAACAGGACCGATGATAGAAACAATCTCGCCCTTATTTGTCTTTGCCATAATGCACCTCCCGCAATCTGCTTAAGTGTGTTATTTCGGTTCAAATATTCCTGTTTAGTATACCATAATCTTTAAGGCCATTCCATAAAAAAAACCGGGAAGATCCCGGTTTTTTATTTTTAAGTTAAATGATTAGCTTAAACTATACTTGAGCTTGCGCCCTGTCAATTCTTTTGACAAGTCTTGATTTTCTTCTGGCAGCCTGATTCTTGTGAATGGTTCCGATTTTTGCTGCTCTATCTATCGCAGAAAAAGCTTTAGGGAGCATTTCATTGGCAGTTTCCACATTGCCCTCTTCCAAAGCTCTGTTGATCTTTTTTGTGAGATTCTTAAATTTACTCCTGTAAATTTTATTCTGCAGTTTCTCTTTTTCGGATCTTTTGACCCTTCTCATTGCTGATTTGTGCTGTGGCATCTTTCTACCCCCTTTCTCAGTTCACAGAGCGTATTTTACCATGCATTTTGTGAAATGTCAAATGGTTTCGGATATTACTCTGAAAAGTACCCAGAGGACAGGATCTCTTGATTCCCGTATCAAGTGGCCTGTCCCTTGGGTTCTTAATTTAAACCAGCCCATTCGATCGTTTTAAATCTTCAATCACACTATGGGCTTTTTGTTCGTTGACTCCGTCAGGAATGGGGATGTTGATGGTGTAAGATCGGGGGCCGGTTCTGTCAACGAAATCGTAGACAATTTCAAGGTGTTGAAATGGTTTTTTCTCATAGGTTGCTGAGGCGAGTTTTGACATGGGAAAATCCCAGCTGTGAAACTGTTTGTGCAGTAAAACCCCTTTTGGTAAGATTAAGACTGTAACATCTTCACTTTTCCTCAGTTTTCTTAAAAGCCATGGTACGATGAATGCTGCCATGGCGTAGAGTAAGATCAATCCCAGCATGACTAAGAACATGGCGAGTTTGGCTTCTTCTTCTACAAATATGACAAACATCATGAAGATGATCACGGTGATAACCGTGAGAAAGATAAAGGTTATTTTTCTCTGGCCGGTTCGGAAATCATCTTCTTTTTCCATAAATGCGTTCCATTTTTCTCCCGTATAATCCCATTGTACAATGTAGCTTTGGTCTGTAAGGGCATGGTCAATCTCTCTGCTTCTTTTGAGAAAGATGACGGTACAAACCAGACACACTATACCCAAAAAAAAGCTTAAAAATAAAATTGGTGGCGCAGAATCTCCAAAGGAATCAAAAAATCCGATGGTTAGAAAGATAAGCACTGTGAAAGCAACGGTTAATGCCAAAAAAACCCGATAAATTCTTTTTTGCCGGTTTTTAATCATCTTCAATCACCCTTCGTTTCAGCTTCTTAAGCCATTCATCTTCCATCCCGTAACCATATTCCTGGAACCATCTTGAACAATGTTCCGTTATAGTTTGGGCCAGGCTCGGATCCCATTCACGCCAATGGGGTAATTCCCCATTTTTTGCCCTTGAATGAACCTTTTCTTCAATCATTTCTTCTTTCAATTGATAATGGTATTGCCGATTTTTAAAGTCTGTTGCATAATCCAACATGTTTTTAAATTCAGAGACCCTGTCGGATGATTGAAACAGATCTTCAAACCTGAAAATTTGAAAATTATCTTTGCCCTCCATAAGAGAGAGTGCAAAGGTATTGACTTTGTTGTAATACCAGCAGTATTTTTCAAACTTGCTCATCTGTTCCCATCGGCTGTAATAAGGATCATCTTGAAAGTCTATGGCTCTCACACTCGCCTTAAAAAACCGAAAGTCGATGGGAGAATACAAAACATATTCAGGAGTATTCAAAGCCGATCGGATCCACGTTCTGGGATCTCTAATGATATAAATGATCTTACAGTTTGGAAATATGTCAGATAACAGGTCAAGCACTCCGTAAAGATGTGCGTTGGATTCCACATACAGGGACTGTTTGACCTTACTCACATATCGTTTACGTTGGTTGTAAACATATTCTCTCGCATTTGCATCGTCAATCCTACCGGCAGCTCGATCAGCTGAGAGTTTAAACATGCTGTTACTGGGCAAAAATTGTCCGATGGTCATTCTGAAAGGCCCGAATATTTTTATTTTCTCACGCCATTCTTTCGGTCTGGATAACCAAACCGCCGCCGGTTCATGAACGGAAAAACAATCTTCGATGCTGTCAGAGATTCTTTTCCCAAAAAACTGTGTTCCGGTTCTGCCTGTGGAACAAATGAATACACTATTTTTATATATATAGGACATTTCTCATCTTCCAATCTTTTTGTAAGGTCTACATAATAGAATACAAATAATATCCTTACGATTTTATCATATAATGGTTCACTGATACAAAACCAATGCCGATGTGGGGGTCAATTTAATGGTACCGGTTAATGTATACAGGGTTGAGGTCCCGGCTGTCTGAGAATCCACAACAACGTTCCACTCACCTTCGGGAAGGGTGTATTCGAATGTACTCGCACCCCCGTTGAAGATCACGAGTATCTTTTCCCACGGATCATTGGCTATTGTTCCATCGATTATAAAGGGAACAACCCGTTTGTTTTTATAGCTGAGTATTTCGATTGCCTCTTTTATCTGTTCTTGAGTTCTCATTCTAAAGGCCGGATGGGCTTTACGTAATGCAATCAAGCCTTTGTAGTATTCATACACATCTATAAACTCCGCTTTTCTGGAGTAATCCAGGGCGTTAACCGAAATGGGTGAATTATACGAGTTGCCATCGCTGCCCTTTGTTCGGCAAAATTCCTGTCCCGCGTGGATGAAGGGAACTCCCTGGGACAATAATAAAATTGCTCCGGAAAGCTTTTGAGCGTCTTTAAGCATTTCGGTACTCCATTGAAAACGTGAGTCAACCGATGCAGCCAGGCTGTTTTTGTCCCATAAAGTGTGATTATCATGGCAAGCGGCGTAGTTAATAGACTGTTGGGGATCATCTACCAGCCAGAACAATTTATCCGAATATTGGATTCCGCCAACAATCCCCCTTTGAATGTCTTTAAACTTAGGGAATGAATCCAAGACAAAGCCCTTTTGAGATGCATCAAAAACACTACCCCTGATACCATCACGGATATCATCGTTAAAAGCCCCAATAGTTGTTCCGGCAACGGCTGCCTGAACCATCCTGGAAATTTGTGCGTAGTATTTACCTTCATCGGGTGCCATCCAATAGTCTGCAGCCACAGCATCTCCCCATCCTTCACCGTATAAAATCGCCGAAGGATTGATGGCATAAATCTTCTCAGCTGCGGCATTCATTGTTTGCACATCGATAAATCCCATCTGGTCAAACCTGAATCCATCCACGTGATACTCTTTGACCCAGTAAGTCAGGGTGTCCACAATATACCTTCTCATCATGGGCCTGTGAGAGGCGATGGTGTTTCCGCAACCGCTTTCGTTGATAAAATCCCCGGTTTTGGATATCTTGTAATAGTAGTAAGGGACGGCCGTGTCGAACGGCGAAAGCTCTCCCAAACCGTAAGTATGGGGAAATACCATATCCATGATGACTCCAATTTTGTTGTAATGGAAGAACCTTACCATTTCCTTCATTTCCCGTATTCTTGCCAGTGGATTTTTTGGATCGGAAGCATATCTTCCCTCCGGAACGGTGAACAAATAGGGGTCATACCCCCAATTGTAATAGTCCTCAAAGTCTTTGTTTAATTCATCACCTGTGTAAAAGTCGTAAATGGGAAGGATGTGCACATGGGAGATACCCAAGTCCAATATATGATCAAATCCTGTTTTAACGCCTTCCGGTGTACGAGTGCCCCTCTCGAGCAAGCCCATATAAGTGTTTTTTAATGCCGGGGTTACTCCCGAATCTTCTCCACCGGTCATGTCTGCCACATGCATTTCATAGATGATCGCATCTTCAGGCGCTTCCAACTGTTTATATCCATCCGATTGCCAGCCATTCGGGTTGGTCTTTTCAAGATCAACGATGGCACTCTTCGTACCGTTGACATAAGTGGATATGGAATAAGGATCAACACCGGATACCGTTTCCCCGTAATGAGTGTATTCGTAAAGATAAAAATAACCGGCCAAGTCCCCTTTAACCGTGGTTTCCCATACACCATCTTTATCCATCTTCATTTCAATTGTTTTATTGGGGGTATCGGATTCAGGATCTTCAAAAAGTAACAATCGAACTGATTTAGAGGGGGGAGACCAAACTCTGAAAGTGGTATTCTCTTCGCTGTAAATCATCCCCAATGTCCTCTCTGAATAATATTCATCCAAAACCCCCATCATGATAACCCGTTGAGGTGCATAACCTTTTAGGTTGAGAAAAACGTCTCCGGAAATTTCTTCAAGTGTTAGAGGATTTTCAAGTTCTATTTCAAAAAACTGGGTAATGGAAATATCGGTAGGATCTACTTTTTGAACACTTTTAATCTCTTTTTCAACACCGTCAACAGTTACTTTGACAGCTTCCTCCCATGTATTGGTATCAAAGGGGTTTGTGGCAAAGGCTCTAATTCGCTTTCCATCGATTGCACCGGTAAAGAAGATCCTTGGAGAGGTGTCGGGCTCTTCAAAGTAGACTTCCTTTACCCCCTGAAGCAGCCAGATTTCAGTTACATCCTCATCGGTGTTAACGTATCTGTCTTGAGCCACATCTTTTGCAACCCAGTTGCCGAGTCTTACCAAAAATCCGACTTCAGGCAAGTCTTCGGGAATGGAACAATGTGCCACTTTTCCATAATCATCTTCCGAATCAAAATCATACGCTGATCCGTTCAAACCGGGGCCCCAGAGCCATAAATCCCATCCTTCGTAGTTTCCGTCGTATCGATGGTAGTGGATGATCATATCTGTAGAAGCCATTAACATAGAGAGCATAAAAACCATTAAGACTATCGTAAAAGTGAGTTTTCTCATATAGATAACCTCCTAAAGAATTAGCTATGCAATTATACACCCGGATCAAGTTTAAATCTTTAACAATAATGCAATCAAACCTGAATAAATATCACATAAATAAATGATATATAATATCATGATTCAAGGTGAATAGTGGTGATTTTTTGAAGAAAACGATGGTATCTGTTCAAATCAGGAGCATACCCAAACAGGTTGAAAGCAATTTAAAAAAAGCAATCAACATTCTCAACGGTTGTTCCATTCCTTTTGATTTTTGTGTGTTCCCTGAGCTTTTTGGTACTGGATATACCTGGGATGAATCATCAAAACAAGTAATTATGGAAAAACAGAAGATGATTGAGGCCTGGTTAAAAGAGATTTCTTTACAATACAATTGTGTAGTTATATCCGGAATCGGAAGATACGATAAAGGCTCATTTTACAACTCCGCCGTTATCTACGATAATGGAAAGTTCGTTGATTATTACGATAAAACCCATTTATTCCGGGGAGAAAAGGAGATTTTCCGAAGTGGGGTTGATTTTAAAGTCTATCATCTCTCCAATGTAACTGTAGGTGTTCTCATGTGTTATGAAATCGGGATTCCAGAAATTGCAAGGACGGTTGCCTTAAAAGGGGCTGAAATCATATTCGCCCCCTTTGCCTACGGCAGAAGTCGATGGGTCACATACGATACGCTGACCAAGGCAAGGGCCATTGAAAACGCCTGTTACATTTGCACCTCTTCCACACCGGGCGCTCATGAAGCGTTTGACTTTCTTGGACACAGTCGAATCATAGCACCCTCAGGTGAAATTTTATGTGACGCCTTGGACAGAGAAGGCTGGATAGGGGCTGAGTACGATTCGGAACTTGTGGAGCGTTTTCGATACAGGGAAGATGCAGAATCTTCCGGTTATTGGAGTAATTACAGGGGAGAGTTGTTTGGAGAATAATATGACAGAAAAGGAAATAAAAGAAAAGGTTAAACAGATGATTATTGTTGCCAACACTCAGATTAACAAAGAAATAAAACCCTTTATCGACAATTACAATGGGCCGTTTTGCAATGTGCTTTACGATAATTATCATATCAGCAGCTCAAAGGGGCTCCCTTTGTGTCAGGATACCGGGATGGTGGAATTTTTCTGCTTTCTTGGGATTGATTTTCCCCTAAAGCGGCCTCTGCAGGATGTTCTGGATGAGGCAGTTTCTGAGGCGTATACAAAATCTCCATACAGATACTCAACGGTTGATGACCCGCTTTTTGAGAGAAAAAACAGAATGGATAATACACCGGCAATTGTTCATGTTCACCTTGTTGAGGGAAGCCATTTGGAAATCATGTTTCTCATAAAGGGCGGGGGCAGTGAAAATCTTTCCAGATTGTATATGATGACGCCAACCGCTTCAAAAGAAACAGTTGTCGAACAAATTGTCAATCACATCGAAGAAGCGGGAGCACGGGCATGCCCACCTTTGAAAGTGGGTATCGGTTTGGGGGGGACCTCGGAAAAGGCCATGGTGCTGTCAAAACTGGCATTAACTTCCCCCATTTCGAAGCATCATGATGATCCGCGTTATGCAACACTGGAAGAGGAGATTAAAAGTCGAATTAATAAACTAAACATAGGTTTTCAAGGTCTTAAGGATGGGATTAGTTGCTACAGCGTACACATCCTCACCTATCCCACCCATATTGCCACGTTGCCTTTGGCCATTTCGGTGGACTGTTATCTTTGCAGAACCGGGAGTGTTTGTTTTGAACGTTGAAAAACTAAAAGCGGGAGATTCCATTCATTACGATGGAGAAATGATTATTATGCGGGATGCGGCTCAAAAGAGACTGAGTCAGTTTCATGATTGTCCTCTTGACTTAAAAGACAAACTCGTTTTCTATGCCGGTCCGGCGAAAACGCCATCCGATTCGATAATCGGTGCCATTGGACCCACAACCAGTGCCAGAATGGATAAATATTTGGAAATGCTCTTCAATTTCGGCATAAAGGCTACCATCGGTAAAGGAGAACGTTCTGATTTAGTAAAAAAACTATGCGGAAAATATGACGGGGTTTATTTTCTGGCACCCAGCGGAGGTGCAGCGGCCCTTTCACAAAGCGTCATCAATCATGAAATCCTTCTGTTTGAGGAACTGCAGAGTGAAGCGATTCAAAAAATCATTGTTAAAGACTTTCCGTTGATCGTTGCCATCGATTCAAAGGGGCATTCTATTTGGGACTGAACTTATTATTTTGTTAACTTGAACTTTATATTGAAAGGTGTATAATAACTGCCGGTTTTTCAGACTGGAGAGTGATTTTTTTATGCATGCACTAATCGCTTTAATTATTTTTTCAATCGTTTATGTGTTTATCATCAACGAAAAGATCAACCGAACGATCATCGCTATATTAGGCGCTGTGATGCTCTTCTTTCTGAAAGTATTTGGTCATTCTACAGAAGCCATATCTTCATATATTGATTTTAATACCATCTTTTTACTGGTTGGGATGATGCTACTTGTTTCCACCACAAAGCAAACCGGTTTTTTTGAAATGTTGGCGTTCAAGATCCTCAAAAGTGCCAAAGGTTCGGTTTTCCGGATTTTTCTATATATCAACCTGGCCGTTGCCTTCTTTTCTGCCTTTTTGGATAATGTCACTACCTTGCTTATCTTCATCCCCATTACTTTTGCCGTTATCGATATTGTAAAAATAGATGCTTTCTTTTTTGTCCTCAGTGAGATTATCGCCTCAAACCTTGGGGGAACTGCAACGCTCATTGGTGATCCTCCAAACATTCTAATCGGAAGCGCTGCAAAGCTGTCCTTTTTGGATTTCCTCAAAAACTCAGGAATCATCGCCGTCATTTCTCTTATTCTTGTGATGGCATTACTCATGCTGCTGAACAGAAAGAAACT
This sequence comes from Thermotogaceae bacterium, assembly GCA_030445775.1. Lineage (GTDB taxonomy): Bacteria > Thermotogota > Thermotogae > MWEM01 > MWEM01 > JASUTC01. The sequence goes on from JASUTC010000024.1 coordinate 12,768, forward strand.
GAAAGTACGTTTCGACTCATCCATCTTTCAACAAAGCGCCAAATACGATAAAAAGAAGCTGAAAAAAGCGGGTATATTGTTGGCTTTGACCATTATCTTATTTGTTTCTCAGGAATTTTTGAAGGTAGACAACTCAATGATCGCCCTTGGAATGGGATTTTTGTCCGTGCTGATCCTTGATCCCAATAACGTTGAGAAGCATTTGAAAGAGGTGGAATGGGGAACCATATTCTTTTTTATTGGACTTTTTTTACTCACCGGAGCGTTGGAAGAAACCGGTGTCTTGAATGCATTAGCATATTTCTTGGAAAGTAATTTCGGTCATTCACTCATGATATTCCTGCCCGTTATGTATCTGGTTGCTTTTGTTTTCAGCGGCTTTGTAGACAACATTCCCTTTACAGCAACTATGATTCCGGTTATTAAACATTTACCGGTTCTAAATCCTACAGTGTTTGCCGATCTTTCTCCGGTTTGGTGGACTCTTTCAATAGGTGTCTGTTTTGGAGGAAACCTGACACCAATAGGAGCTTCAGCCAACGTTGTAGCCCTGACTATGCTTAAAAAATATTCAGGGAAGGAAATATCCTTTGGCAGATATCTGAAATTCGCTTTCCTCCCCTCGCTCACCAGTTTTGTTGCCGGTTTAATCTATATTTTTATTCGATATGTTTAATCATCAGAATAAAGGTTCAAACCCCATATCATGCCAGTACATTTTCATAGCCTCATCGTATAATTTCTGAATCATATCCCGGTGGTCTTTTTCCCATTGACTTAAATGGTTCAGGACATATTTTTCACCCTCATCTTCTGTTTGCTTGGCTGCTTTTTCATAAAATTCCATGAAATCATGTTCGATTAAAAAGGCCATACGCATAATTGATATATCAGACGCCAATTCAGCATGGCGACCGGCAGGTAATTCCGTTTCCTGTCTTGAGGCAAAAAAGTCTTCCTCTTCCGGCAGTATATCGCTGGCGGTGATCTTTTCACCTTTTTCAGCCTTTTCAATGAGTGTGCTGATATAATCCACGTGTTCGCCTTCCATTTCAGCCAGGTGTTTAAAGGTTTCCTTCACCTGTTTATCCCTGACTTTGTCAATTTGCCCCAAATAAAACGATCGCCCCTCTTCTTCTCTTGCCAATGCGTACTTTAAAATTCCAAGTATCTTCGACATCATTTATCCCCCTTTTAATTAAGTTATACATATATGACGAAAAAAGAACCGAAAAATAACACTTTTGTTTTGTGACAACTGACGCAAATCAGCCTTAAATCATAACTTTCCAAAGCTTTAAATATGTTATAATACCATGATATTTAATAGATCATTAGAACGGAGGGCTTTGATGAGTTTAAAAAATTTCTATGTAACAACACCGATTTATTATGCGAACTCCGCACCGCATATCGGTTCGGCTTATACGACCATTGTTGCGGATATCATCGCAAAATACAAGCGATTCTGCGGATATGATGTCTATTTTCTCACAGGAACAGATGAACACGGTCAAAAAATACTTGAATCCGCCAAGGCTGCTGATCAAGATCCGCAGACCTTTTGTAATTCTCTTGCAAGTAAATTTGAACAGCTTTGGAAAGAAATGGAAATTTCAAACGATGATTTTATCCGAACCACTCAAAAACGCCATGAGCAAGTCGTTCAGCATGTGGTTCAAAAACTTGTGGATAAAGGAGATATTTACAAGGGTAAATATGAAGGACTTTACTGTGTACATGATGAGGCATTTTGGACGGAAGATGATGCCATCAAGAAAGAAGATAAATACTTTTGTCCTGAATGTAATCGTGAATTGAGATGGTTTTCAGAGGAAAATTATTTCTTCAAACTGTCAAAATACCGGGATAGTCTGCTGAAATTATATGAAGAAAAGCCTTCTTTTGTTGAACCTGATTTCAGGCGAAATGAAATGCTGCAGATCATCAAGGGCGGGCTTCGTGATCTGAGTATCTCAAGAACCTCCTTCAACTGGGGTGTTCCCATGCCCAACGATCCCGATCATGTGATCTATGTATGGGTAGATGCCTTGATTAACTATATATCGGCCATCGGATACGGTACAGAAACAGATGAACTCTATCAGAAATTCTGGCCGGCTGATTTGCATCTGATCGGCAAAGAAATCAACCGTTTTCATTCCATCATTTGGCCTGCCATTTTGATGGCGTTGGAAATCCCATTACCCGAAAAGGTCTTTGCCCATGGATGGCTGACGGTCAACGGGGAAAAGATCAGTAAATCTTTAGGGAACGCCATTGATCCACGGCTGTTGATGGATGCTTACGGAAAGGATGCCATCAAATATTATTTACTCAGAGATATCAACTTCGGCAAAGACGGAGATTTCTCTGAAGATAATCTGATCGGGCGAATAAACGCGGATTTGGCAAATGATTTGGGCAATCTGCTCCATCGAACAACCGCAATGATTGAACAAAATTTTAACGGTGTCATTCCCGAACCCTCAGAGGAAATGGAAGCCCATGATATACAACTTAAAAACCTCTTTGAGTTAGCGGTCACCAAATATTTGGATTACATGGACAACTATAAATTTACCCAGGCCCTTGAAAGCGTTTGGGCTTTTATCAGTTTTGCCAATAAGTATATTGATCTGACAGAACCTTGGAAACTGGCAAAAGATGAAGATTCCAAAACACGTTTGGCAACAGTTTTGTACAACCTTTCCGATTCCTTAAGAAATATTGCTTTGTTTATCAAACCGATTATGGAAGATACATCAAAAGAAATATTCAGACGTTTGGGAATCAATGAGGGTTGGACCGAATGCGATTACACGCAATTAAAATGGAGATTGTTGAAACCGGGGACAACTGTTATCAAAGAGGCACCCATATTCCCGAGAATCGATATTAAAAAGGCAAAAAAAGTGATCATCATGAAGAAGGAAGCAACAGAAGAAACACAGCAGAAAAGTGAAGAAAAGGCTGAAGGAACTTTAATCATCGGTTTCGATGACTTTAAAAAGGTAGACCTTCGGGTGGCTGAGATTGTCAACGCCGAGCCGGTTCCAAAGGCCAATAAACTGATCAAACTACAGCTTGACATTGGTGAAGATAAACACCGCCAAATCGTAGCCGGCATTTCAAAATTCTATTCTCCTGAGGAGCTTATCGGGAAAAAGATTATCGTTGTGGCGAACCTGAAACCCGTCAAGCTCATGGGAATCAAATCAAACGGCATGCTACTGGCTGCAAAAGATGAAGAAAAGCTTAGATTACTTACCGTTGACGGGGATATCAAGCCCGGATCAAAGGTATCATGAATCGGAGGAACAAATAAATGGCAAAAAAAGACGAAATAGTGGAACAAAAACCTCTCGAAGAGAGGATTTTTGACCGGCCTTTTCACGAGGAATTATCGGAATCGTATATCAATTATTCCATGTCCGTTATTGTGGGAAGGGCGATCCCGGATGTAAGAGATGGCCTTAAACCTGTACAAAGACGAATTTTATACGCGATGCGTGAACTCAGAAACTGGTACTCATCACCCCATAAAAAATCCGCCAGAATTGTCGGTGAAGTTATGGGTAAATACCACCCTCACGGAGATGCGGCTATATACGATGCGTTGGTCAGGATGGCCCAGGATTTTAACCTCAGAATTCCCTTGATAGATCCTCAGGGTAATTTTGGATCCATTGATCGTGATCCGGCTGCAGCTCCAAGATACACCGAGGCCAGACTGGCTAAAATTTCAGAAGAAATGTTGGAGGATCTGGATAAGAACACGGTAGACTTCAGACCTAACTTTGATGAAACGCTGATGGAACCTGAAGTTTTGCCTTCCGGCGTACCCAATCTGTTACTCAACGGGGCCTCGGGAATAGCCGTTGGAATGGCCACAAATATCCCGCCACATAATCTGGGAGAATTGGTTAATGGTATTTGTGCCTTAATCGACAACCCGGAAATTGAGATTAAAGAACTACACAAACATATCAAAGGTCCTGATTTCCCTACCGGCGGAAAGATCATGGGTAAAGATATATTAAAACAGGTCTATGAAGAGGGAACAGGTTCAATACCCATGGAAGGGGTTTACGAAGTTGATGAGGATCGAATCATCATCACTGAAATCCCCTATGGTGTTTGCAAGGCTTCCATGATCAAACAAATCGCCGAATATTTCAAAAAACAGGAAAAAAAGATGATCCGCGACATCCGAGATGAATCGGACAGGAACGGTATGCGTGTAGTCATTGAGATTGCAAGAGGAACCAACACGAAAGTCGTGCTGAACCACATTTTAAAACACTCATATCTAAGAACCTCATTTCCTACCAAACTGTTGGTCATTGATGAAAGAAAAAAGCCGAAAGTTATGAACTTGAAGCAGCTTTTGACTTCCTACGTCAATCACAGAAGAGAAGTTCTCACTCGAAAGGCTGAATTCGAACTGGATGCAGCCAGTAAACGAGCACATATTGTTGAGGGGTTAATTACCGCCATTCGCTCCATTGATACAACAATTGATATTATTCGCCACTCAAACGATCAGCCTGATGCTATTAATAATCTTATGGAAACATTGGAAATTTCTGAAGAACAATCAAAAGCCATACTTGATCTGCGTTTTGGAAGATTGACATCAATGGAGATCAATAAATTAACCGACGAGCTTAAGCAATTGAACAAAACTATCAAAGAGTTAAAAGAACTCCTTGCTGACAAGAGTAGAATCGATGAAAAGATCAAAGAGTTATTGTTACAGGTCAAAGAAAAACACGATACACCCAGAAGAACTCAAATTGCCCTTTCAGAAGCTGATGATGTGAACATCGAAGATCTTATTGAAGATGATGATATCGTCATCACATTGACCAGCAGGGGTTATACATTAGTCACCGACCTGGACAGTTACCGGAAACAAAACAGGGGCGGAAGGGGAGCTCGTGGTATAAGAACTCGAGAAGAAGACTTTGCGAGACATATCATGGTGACTTCCAGACTATCAAGCACCATGTTCATCACTTCTCTGGGAAAGGCCTATGTGATTAAAAATTATGAGATTGAAAACGCTTCCAAAGGGACAAAGGGAAAACATATCATGTCCTATATCAATTTGGGAGAAGGGGAAGTTGTTAAAAGCGTTCTACAAATTGGCCGTGAATTTTCAGATAAATATGATATCATTTTTTTGACAAAAAATGGTAAAATAAAACGAACCTCGCTTTCAAATTTCTCAAATGCGGGGCTTTCAGGAATTATCGGTATAAAGCTTGAAGACGATGATTACGTTGTAGATTGTGTATTGATGAATGTTGAAAATACAGATAAGAATCTCTTTATTGGAACATTAAGGGGAATGTCCATCAGGATTCCTCTTGAGGATGTCAGACAAATGGGGAGAAATACTCAAGGGGTGAAGGCAATATCATTGAAAAAAGACGACAAGCTGGTTTCCTTATCTTGCATTGACCCTGAAAATAAAAACGCCTCAATTCTTACCATCACTCGAAAGGGTCATGGAAAAAGGACGTTTATCGATAATTATCGTTTACAAGCAAGAGGCGGTAAAGGTATCAAGAACATGGCTTGGGCCCCAAGTCTTGGTGAAGTAGTTGCTGTTATGGCTGTTGAAGATACGGATGAAGTTATTATCGTCACAAAACTGGGTTACACCATCCGATTCAGCGCATCTGATATAAGAGTTATGGGGCGAGCAACAAGAGGTGTGAGAGTTGTTGATTTGGGAGAAGATGACGAAGTCAGTTCCGTTGAACGAATAATTGTTGAAGAAGAATAAAACTTTCAAATGAGGTGAAAAATGTTGAAATGGGAGAAAAAAAGCGATTGGGTCGTTGTTGATATGACGGGTGAATTGGACATGAGCAATGCCATAGATTTCAAAAACGAGATTATCAACGAATTTGTTTCCAAAGGGGAGCTAAATATCGCTTTGAATTTTGAAAATATGGAATACATAGATAGTTCAGGTTTGGGTGTTATCGTCAGTCTCCACAAAAGATGTAAGTTAAACGGTGGAAGATTGGCCATTTGTTCTTTAAACGACACGTTAATGAGGTTGTTTAAATTAACTTCTTTGGATAAAGCCTTAAATATCTATTCAAATGTTGATTCATTAATTTCAAACGCTTAGGGGATCATGACATTGAAGAGAGCCATACCAATCCTGTTGACAGTGGTTTTTTCACTGTTTCTTTCCGGTTGTTTTCTCGTTGAGTTAATTTTGCCGCCAATTGGCGGAGGAACTTCCAGACTCGCTTTGTATCTTAATTATAACGGTATTCAATACAACGCTCACCGTTTGAGTGGTGTTGAATGTATGCTGAAAAAAGTGGAATTGATTTCCGATGGAAAACCGGTTCAGGAAGTCTTACCGAATAAGACCTTCTCCATCAATCTTAGGCCTGAAAACCGCATTGATTCGTTTTCATCTCTGCTCAACCTGTTACTGGAAAGGAACATAGCACAATATCAATTTGAAAGGGACACTGAAACCGATGAAGCGTTTACAAATCCACAAATCAGAATGACTTTTGAAAAAACAGCGACGGCAACCTATACTTTGGAAAACGAAGATGAAGAAACAACATATGCCACAACAATTGCCATGGAATTACCGGATACGGATTTGGTCCTTTCTGTCCCCATCAAAGTTGTTACTAATAACCAATATAGAAACAAGGGGAAATTATCACTCCCCATCGGACAATCTACTCTGTATGTTTTGCTTAACTTTCAAAACATTCCTCCCTATGCGACTATTGATCTTGAAACACTACCTGTCCGGTTGGAAGAGGGTTTTGTGAATAGTATTTCCCTTTTGCAGGATGAATCAACGCTTGTGTATGGTACAATTGAAGACAGGAGTGAAGAAGACGATCCTGCAATCAGTCCGGGTGAGACATGGTCTTTAAATTTTTATGATTACTACTTTGAAGACAAAGATTTTGTTATATCCAGTTATCCCATAACGAGCGGTTCAAATTCTCAACTGTATTATTTTTTAGTGCCTAAAAACAATTATAATTCAACGATTTATTTAAGGCCACCCGGGTTGGAGGATGAAGATGCTTATTTCCAAGACATTACAATAGGGGACCTGGAACGAGTGAAAGAGGTCCCGACGATAATCTATCCTCCGGAATAGGAATGATAACTGTTGATATATTCCAAACAAAGCACTGATAAGGCAGACCAAATCAATCTCGGGGCAAAACCTTTGCCTCGCAAAGAATCCAAAAACGATAAGAAAAAGGGTTCATTTAATTTCTTATATTGGTTTGTTGTGATTGTTTTGTCTGCTTGGATGGTTTATCTCAACCTCAACGTCTTTTTTGAATACTCTGAGGTTAAAGAGGAATATAACAAGGTGAAAGAAGAATATGAGATGAAACAAGAAATCCTCAATCAAAAGGTTCAGGAATATGAAAGGTTAAAAAAAAGAGTAGATGAATACGAGCAAGACAACAATCAATAACATTCAAACTTTTGATCATAATGAATTTGTAGTGACTACTTCCATTAAACCTCGAAAAGAAGAGGTCCTGAGAGCGATCTCACTTTCAAGTGAATTAGACGCCAGATATGTTTCCAGAAGGAGCTTCAACAAATACAAAAGTGAAAATCATTTGGAATTTTACTACGTTGTGGAAAAAGAAGGGTTGAGAATCCGCTGGGAAGGCGGTGAATTCTTTTTTCATCCCTCCACCTCGAAAATGCGTATGAGAAACATTCGCAACAATCAACGGGACCATCTGATCGAAACCTTAAATTTAGAAGGTGATGAGATCATCTACGATCTCACACTGGGACTTGGCAGTGAAGCCATACTTATAGCTGCGCATTTAACAACGGGCAAAGTCGTTGGTGTCGAAGCGTCAAAACACATCTATACCATCGTAAAATACGGTCTCCAAACCTACAATGATCCATCTCCCTGGGTCAATGAAAGTTTTAAAAAGATCGAGTTGATTCATTCCGATTATAAATCATGGATAAGAGAGCAAGAGGATCAGTCCTGTGATTATTGTTATTGCGATCCCATGTTTGAAAATCCTGTGATGAGTTCATCCGGTTTTAATCCTTTACGCCCATTTGCCGTCTACGATAAAGTCTCCCCGGAAGATATTCATCAGATGAAAAGAATCAGTAAAAAAGCGGTTATCCTGAAAGCCCTATCGAAGGATTCTTTATTCAGCGAAATCGAAGTGGATGAGATACGTGGCAGCCGTACCAGCGGTGTACTCTACGGTGTGATTCATTGCTGATGAACAGAATTCCCATTCTATACGCTCCTACGGCAGCAGGGAAAACATCACTCCTTATAAAACTTTCTGAACGATTACCCTTGGAAGTCTGTTCCATGGATTCCATGCAGATTTACCAGGAAATGGATATTGGTACTGCAAAACCTTCAGAACAAGAACAACGGGTTTGTCCCCATCATCTTATAAACTTAATCAAACCGGATGAATCCTTTGATGTGAATCAATATCGAACAATTGCTCTTGAGAAGATTGAAACACTTGAGCAGACAGAAAAAACATTCGTTTTTTCCGGGGGAACCGGTTTGTATATGGATGTATTACGCTATGGGATATTCCAGGGGGTTCCAAAAGACCTGGATTTGAGAAATCAGCTTATCGCTGAAGAAAAAAATAACCCCGGAAGGCTAAGAAAGAAATTGGCACAAGTCGATCCTAAAAGTGCTCAAAAGATCCATCCCAATGACACAAAAAGGACCATCAGGGCTTTGGAGGTTTACGAACTAAGCGGTAAGACTTTCAGCGAACTTGGAAAACAGCGAATACCTGATGAACGTTTTCGATTGATCTTTTTAT
>JASUTC010000113.1 GCA_030445775.1 Thermotogaceae bacterium
TGGAGGATAGTTCCAACCCGTTTTTCTCCGAGGTGTTTAAAGGGATCGAAGAGGCAGCTCAAAAGCAGAACTATCAATTGATCTTGATGAATTCCAAAGAGGATTACAAGACCGAGAAGGCAGCGATTGATATTCTTCTTTCCAGGCGGGTGGATGGACTCATCATTTCTCCCGTGGAAAAAAATTACGAAGATTTGAAGAAGCTTGAGGAATCAAATTTCCCCATGCTGATTATAGGAAGATACATCAAAGAACTTCAAAAGAGTGATCAGATTTTCAGTGATGATTATAAGGGTGGGTTTTTGGCTGCCAAGCATTTTGCGCAAGGAGGTAAAACCAATCCTCTTGCCTTGATGATCAACACAACCAATTCCACATCACAATACCGATTAAAGGGATTTGAAGACGGATTGAAAAAAGAAGGCCTTGAACTGAACAAAGCGCATAAGAAGTTTCTGTTGGAAAAGGCCGCTGGAACAGACTATTTTATATCGGACAGTGATATCAGCCTTCAATATGCGTTCAACACCGTTGAAACAATGATTAAGAGTCAAAAGAAGTTCGATGCCATCTTTTGCTTCAACGATATGATGGCCTTAGGGGTTTTAAAGGCTTTGAAAAAACATGATATAAAATGTCCGGAGGATGTGAGTGTGATTGGTTTTGACGATATATTCTTTGCTTCTTTATCCACACCATCGTTGACCACACTGAGAATCAAAAAACATACCCTTGGGGTCAAGGCGTTTCAAATGATTATGGACAGAATCACCAAAAAAAGAACAACACAAAGGTTGGAAAAATTGGATGTTGAACTCATCAACAGAGAAAGTACTTCTTTGGGGGTTGCCCCAAAATCATAGAAGGAGGAATCAAAATGAAAAAGTTCGTTGTTTTGTTCGTTATTTTAAGTGTCATGTTTTTGGGAACTGTGTCCGCGAAGAATGTGGAAATAACATTCTGGACACTGTTTAGTGGTGGTGAAGGTCATATTATGACCCAGTTTGTGGAGGATTTTAACGCTGCACATCCTGAAATAACAGTCAAAGCCCAGAAGATAGACTGGCTTGAGTACTACAACAAGCTGTTAACAGGCCTCATCTCAGGCCAGCCACCGGATGTAGCAATCATGCACCTGTCTGTTCTTCCGGACTATGCTTCAAAAGGAGTTTTAACTCCCGTCAAGGATTATGTGCCAAAGGTATTTCTCGATGAATATCTGCCCAATATCATCGAGAGAGCACACTATAATGGTGAATTAGTTGCCCTGCCCTTGGATACACATCCCTTGGTTTTCTATTATAACAAAAAAGTCCTCGAATCCGCAGGCCTGGTTGATGCCGATGGTAATCCGAAAGTTCCCCAGACCTGGGATGAGTACATTGCATGGGGTCAAGACGTACAAAGTGCCACAGGTGATTACGGTGCATCCATAGATAAATTTGGCATGTTGGGTGAAAGATGGTTTATCGCCCTTTACAATCAACTTGGCGGTTCGTTCTACAGCGAAAAAGCCGGAAAGGTCATCATCGACCCGGACTTGGCTGAAGAGGTTTATGGCATTATCAACGCATCTTTTGCCAATGAAATGACCCCGGTTACGGATTATGACGGTGGTGAAGCCCTTTTCATCAACGATAAAGCCGCTTACCATTTGAATGGTGTTTGGGCAATGGCCGTTTATCCGGACACAGAAGACTTGGACTTTGGCGTGACTCAGGTTCCGGCAATTGAAGGATCAAAACCCTATACTTGGGGTGACAGTCATTCCATCATCTTCCCAAAATCTCCAAAGCAGAGCAAGGAAAAGCTCGAAGCGGCAGTGACCTTTGCCAAATGGATTGTAGAACACTCTTACGAATGGGCAAATGCCGGTCATCTTCCGGTTATAAAGAAAATTCTCGAATCAGAGGAATTTCTGGCATTACCTATGAGGGAAGACTACTTAGACGCTGCGGCAAATGCCGTGCTTGCACCATCAGTCATCGGCTGGTCGGAGTTTAGAGAAGAGATGTGGGAAATCTGCCAGAAATTGGTTATCGGTGAATTTACAGAAGAAGAAGCGGCTCAGGAACTAGTCAATAAAGCCAATAGTATTCTCCAATAGTAATCATACGATATAGCCCGTTTTTTACGGGCTATATCTTTCATCTAAAAACTTGATAAAAAAGAAGGGATTGCCATGATCGTTACAAACAAGAAGCGTAACAACACGCTGGCTTATTTGTTTTTCCTTCCTTTTGGCCTTTTCTTTGCAATCTTTAAAATATTTCCATTTATTCGTTCTTTATATCTGGGATTCTTCAAATGGGATATATTTGGATCGCCTGAATTTATAGGCCTGGAAAACTTTTACACGTTATTCGGTACGGATAAATTTTGGGAAGCACTCTGGCATACGTTCTATTTCACCATATTAACAGTGCCCCCGTTGGTGATTATTGGATTTCTGATTGCCATTTTGCTCAATTCAAAGATCAAATTTGTAGGTTTTTTTCGAGCCGGATTTTATATACCCTATATTTTGTCCATCACGGTTATCAGTTTGATGTGGAAGCTAATGTTCAACGAAACCTTTGGGATTGTCAATAAAATCACGTCTATCTTTGGTATCGAAAGTATTAACTGGCTGAATGATCCAACCTTTGCCATGCCTGCCGTTGCCTTTGCAACCATATGGTGGACCTTGGGATTCAACATCATCCTGTACCTTTCGGCCATACAACAAATACCTGATTCTTATTATGAGGCGGCTACCCTTGATGGGGCCAATTCCTGGCAAAGATTGATTCATATTACCGTTCCGCTGATCAAGTCCACCCATATCCTGGTCATCATCCTTCAGATCATCTACTCTTTGCAGATTTTCGGTCAGGTCTACATCATGACCGGAGGGGGTCCGGGAGGAACAACCCGTACACTTGTTCAATACATTTATGAAAATGGTTTTAAATATTTCAAGATGGGTTATGCCCAGGCAAATGCTGCCATATTCTTCCTCATTATGCTGGGAGTGGCCATTGCACAGGTTAGACTCATGTCGAAAAGAGGTGAAGGCTATTGAAGATCAGTAAAGGTTTAACCATACTGGCGTTCATCCTTCTGGCGATCTATTTATTCCCCTTTTTCATGATGCTGGTCAATTCCGTCCAGCCAGAAAAGGATATCGTTGCTTCAAAAATCATCCCCTCGGAGATTTTGTTCAGTAATTACGGGAAGATTCTTGAACAGGGACAAATCGGAAGGTGGTTTATCAACAGCGTGGTGGTGAGTGTCTCGGCAACGGTTATGGTGATTGTCATGAGCGTTTTTGCCGCCTATTCATTGGGGCGGATGATGTTTCCGGGAAGAAAACTTTTGAACATCGTTGTTCTGACTGGGATTACCATCCCGATACAGGCCATCATGATACCGCTCTTTTTACAGATGAAGGATTTTGGGTTCATCAATACCTACTGGGGATTGATTTTACCGGCACCGTTTGCACCTATGTGTGTCTTTATCCTGGCTAATTTCTTTCGGGAAATCCCCAATGCCTACGATGAGGCGGCGAGAATGGATGGGGCATCTCACCTGACGATAATGTGGCGAATCATCACGCCCATGTCACTGCCCGCTGTGGCTTCCATTGCCATTTTGAATTTTACCTGGACCTGGAATTATTATCTGTGGCCTTTGATTATAGCCACAACTGATACTATGTATACCCTACCTGTGGGATTGGCGACACTTGCCGGTTCTGAAACGAATATCCGATACGGACCGATTATGGCGGCCAACATCATGGCTTCTATACCGGTTATTGTGCTGTTCATTATATTCCAGAAAAATCTCATGCAGGGTGTTTCTGCAGGAAGTGGTGTTAAATGAGGCAAACAATATCTTTAACAGGAATCTGGGAGATGAGTTATGACGGGTTAAACTACGATAAACAAATCCACATCCCCGGATCCATTCCCATAACAGAGGAAAGTTTTCCCGATCCAGAATCACTCGTGGGGTATTTCAGAAAGGTGGTTCATTTGGATGAATCACAGATTGAAAAACGCAAACGCCTCTCTTTTTATGGCTCCGATTTAATCACACGAGTCAAGATCAATGGAAAAGAAGTGGGAAGTCATCAGGGTGGATTTGATGCCTTTTTCTTTGATGTGACAGAACAGATGAACAAGGGTGAGAATGAAATCCTGGTGATGGTTGAGGATAAGAAGATTGAAGACTTAAATCATGAGATTATCGGAAAGCAGGACTGGTACGGTAATATCGCCGGGATGTGGCAGCCGGTGGAACTGGAAATACTTGAAGAAACGTTTATTGACTCTGCTGAATTTGAAATCCATCAGGATGCTGTCTCCGTTCAATTAGACATTCATGGAGCATACGAAGCCATCAATTATACTCTGTCAAAAAAAGGAACGGTCTTGAAAGAAGGGAATGCAACGGATTCAAAAATGGTTATCCGGAGGGATATTTTACAATGCTGGTCACCGGATCAACCCAACCGATATGACCTCAATATAGCAATCATCCAAAATGGATCCGTTATGGACAATCTGGAAAAAGCCATCGGCTTTCGCGAAATCACACAAAATAACGGCAAGATTTACCTCAACGGTGAACCTTTCTATATGAAAGGACTGCTGGATCAGGATTATTATCCGGAAACGGATTATGTACCACCTTCACATGATTTTTTTGGATCGATCTTCCCTATGCCAGAGCCTTTGATGAAAAGTCCAAGAAGTATTTGGCACACTTGAGGGATGATCTCATGAAGCGCTACGCCTACAGCCCCTCCTTTTGTATCATGACCTTGGTGAACGAAAGCTGGGGGGTAGATTTGACTTCTGAAGCGGAGAACCGCTGGTTGGCTGATTTTTGGAAAGCTTCCAAGACACTTGTCAAAGACAGACTGATAGTAGATAATTCAGCATGCCATGACAATCATCACGTTCAAAGTGATCTCAATGATTATCACTTTTATTTTTCATATCCCGAGAACAAGGCGTTATGGGATAAAAATATTGAAGCCTTTGCTGAAAACAGATTTTTACCCTTGAGGGAAATCGAATCAGTGGATACAGGTCGGGAGGAGTTTAAAAACCTTCCCAAAATCGTCTCGGAGTTTGGTGTCTGGTCTTTGTCCGATCCCGCTTTATGGAAGGGCAACTGGATGGATTTTTCCTTGTTGGGC
>JASUTC010000025.1 GCA_030445775.1 Thermotogaceae bacterium
AAAAGTTTTTAGGGGGAACTTATGAAAAAAATAGAATGGTCCGTTATTAAGGCATTTGATCCGGCGATGTGGGTGATTATCATTTACCTTTTTTTGTTCTTTCTTTTTTTTAAAGCCGCTCCGGCGATTATGGGGGCGATTCTATTCGGTTGGTATTTATCCATGATTATTGGTGTTCCCACCCACTTTTTATCACGGTTTATCAAATATAAATTAGCGCTTTTAATCAGCTCCATTGGTATGTTTGTTCTGCTCGCCTTTGCTGTTTACTCCATTTTCCCTGTTTTGATAGAAGAAGGAAAGAAATTTTTCCCTGTTGTAGGAACTACAGCCAGGGATATCAACGTTGAGACGTTTTTTAATGGTGAGAATATTGATCCTAATTTAATTGAGTGGTTGAATACATTGATCGGTGATATCGGAAGGAATATCTCAGAATTTGGTGCGACCATTTTGAATACGGTCATCCAGAATATTCCTGCTGTCTCTACTGCCACAATATTATTTGTGATAACCGCTTCGTATTTTGCAACGATTATGCCTATTTTGAATAAAAACCTGTGGCGTTTTTTTCCAAAAAGTACTAGGAAAAGATCAATTTCATTTGTTCGTGAGAGTTATAAAGATATCGAGCATTATATACGAGGGCAAGTGATCTTGGCACTGATCGTTGGTGTGATGGTGGGAGTAGGAACAACTCTTTCAGGAGTTCCCTATGCTCTGTTTTTGGGATTTCTTTCAGGTATTTTTGACTTTATCCCCTTTTTAGGACCCATACTCGTATCCATTCCCGGAATGCTCTTGGGTTTTTTGTACGGAGGGGTTCCCGGCCTGATCAAAATGCTCATTGTCTTTTTATTTGCCAATCAATTTGAATCCTGGGTCCTGCAGCCAAGGATCCAAGGCACTCGCATGAAACTGAACTGGTTTGCAATTGTCCTGGCTATCCTTTTGGCCGGTTCGATTTTCGGTTTACCCGGTGTTTTAATCGGTATCCCGTTTTTGGCCTTTTTCAGAAGATTCTGGGTGGAATACGTTCAAGAGGGTTTGAGGAAAATGTAAGAGACTAATGAGACCAAAAAAACGGGCCATTCGGCCCGCTTTTGGAAATTGAGTATTTTTATGCGGCTTTTTTCAGTTTTTTCTCAAGCAGATTGGTGATCTCTTCTACGGTATCTATCTCACCGAGTTCGGCTGTTTCAATTTTAACGTTGAATTCGTCTTCAAAGTCCATGGTAAGATCTACCAATTCCAAAGAATCCGCGCCGATATCTTCTGTTAATGATGCTTCCGGTGTAACTTCTTCAACTTCTACATCAAGACTGTCTGCGATTATTTCCTGTACTTTTTTGAAAAGTTCATCTTTTTTCATTTTAATACCTCCAAAAATGTTATTTTTTTATAATTTTATCGAATCTTTGAATGTTCACTTTTCTGTTGATGCGTTTGATCAGTCCCGATAACACCCCCCCATGTCCAATTTCGTAGAATTCATCAACCCCGTCGCTAATCATGTTTTCTACGGTTTGTGTCCATCTTACTGCTGATGTGACTTGTCTAATCAGATTCTTCTTTATCTCTTCTACACTTGTATGCGGTTTTGCATCTGCATTTTGGTATACCGGTATGTTTGCTTCGTGAAATTCGGTGTTTTCTATTTCTTTTTCCAATTTTTCTTTTGCGTCTTCAATTAAAGGGGAATGAAAAGGTCCACTGACGTTAAGCCTGACAAACATTTTTGCCCCTTTTTCGGTTAATTGCTTTTCCGCCTCATCGAATTCATTGGCAGCACCACTAATCACAATTTGTCCTGGAGAGTTGTAATTGGCGATGCAAAGATTATCAAAATCTTTTAGACATTCCTCAATGACTTCATCGGATAGCCCAATGACTGCTGCCATGGTTCCCTCACCCGGCGGGCAGGCTTCGCTCATGTATTTTCCCCTTAAGTGAACCATTCGAACAGCGTCCTTGAATGAAAGAACGCCTGCCACTACCAGTGCGGTCCATTCTCCAAGGCTATGTCCGGCAACTACATCCGGTTTTAAATTTGTTGTTTTTCTGATATGTTCATAAGCAATGACGCTGGTGGTGAGTATGGCTGGCTGTGTGTATTGCGTCAGTGTTAATTTGGTGTCGTCTTTAGCGTTTATGATAGCATATAAATCATCGCGAATGACTTCGCTGGCTATATCGTAATAATTATTGTATTCAGGATATTCTTCAACAAGATTTTTACCCATTCCCGTGGATTGAGATCCTTGACCTGGAAAGACAAATGTTCTCACTTCAATCACTCCTTTGCCGATTCAACCACTGTGTCTTTATATTCATCTTGAATCTTTTCTGTAGAAAACAGCTCTTCAATGATGTCTTTAACCGGTTTGATTTCATCAATTAAACCAACGGATTGTCCGGCCATGAAAACGCTGTCCTCTTCGTTGCCAGTTTGAAATGCCTTTCTCAGACTCCCCATTAATAACCGTTCCACTTCTTCAGGGGATTCGTATTCCAATTTTCCCAGTTTTCTGGTAAATTTAGTTTTGATGGATCTTGCAGGATGACCCAGCCTGCCACCGGTGATGACCGTATCTCTGATTTTTGATTTGATGATTTGATGTTTATAATTTTCATGTGCTTCACATTCATCTGAGGCAATGAAACGCGTCCCGATTTGAACACCTTTGGCACCCAGCACGAATGAGGCCTGTACTTGTTCGGGTGTTGCAATCCCACCAGCTGCAACCACCGGTATAGTCAGTGTTCTTACCAGTTTGGGAATCAAGGTCATGGTGGTGAGGGAACCGATGTGACCACCACATTCCATGCCTTCACCGATTATGGCGTCGATTCCTTCTCTTTCCAGTCTTAATGCCAATGTTTCGGATGCCACAACGGCCATGATGATTCGATGATTTTCTTTTACTCTTTTGATATATTTTCCCGGATTTCCAGCACCAAAAATGAAAACTTCCACGCCTTCCTTTAGACAAATATCTACGAGTTCATCAATATGCGGATTGAGAAGCATCAAGTTTACGGCAAATCGTTTGTCTGTCATAGTTCTAATTCGTTCAATTTCTGACCTAAGGATATCCGGGGTCATCCCTCCGGCACCTATTGTTCCAAGACCACCGGCTTCACTGACTGCTGCTGCCAATTTAGCAGTGCCTACCCAGGCCATTCCTCCCAGTATAAGGGGGTATTCTATATCTAATAGTGTTAAAAATGCGTTATTTTTATCATACATATTTGTTATCCCTCTTTTATGCTTTTTGATAAAGCAGCGTTGCGTTATGCCCGCCAAAACCGAAGGCATTCTTAATAATCACACGAATGTCCCTTTCATGTGTCTCTTTTTTTAAATCCAGTCCTTCGCAAACCTCATCCGGCTCTTCCAGGTTTGGCATGCCGTGGACGAAGGAATTTTCACTCTCAATAATGGCACTGATTAACTCGTTGGCACCGGCGGCTCCCAATGTATGCCCCATCAATGATTTTGTCGACTGAATGGAGATATTTTTTAATTGCTCGCCAAAGACTGACTTTAATGCGATGATTTCAGATTTATCCCCAACTGGCGTACTCGTGGCGTGGCAATTGATTAAATCCACATTTTCCACATCACAGTCCGCCATTTTCAATGACTGTCGAATGGCTTTTGCCGCTCCCTTACCTTCGGGATCCGTTTGACTGATGTGATAAGCATCCTCAGTCATACCAAAACCATCAATAAAGCCATAAATACGAGCGCCTCTTTTTTTGGCGTGTTCTTCACTTTCCAGAATGATGGCACCGGCTCCTTCCCCCATGATGAAACCATTCCGGTTTTTATCAAAAGGCCTGCAGGCTGTTTTGGGAGTCTGCGAAGGTGAAAGTGCCGTCATGCTACCGAAAGCGGCAATCGGTAATGGGTCAATGACCGCTTCCGATCCTCCGGTGATTCCCACTTCGATATAACCATGTTTGATCATCATGGTAGTGAGTATGATGGCGTGTAAAGATGATGCACAGGCACTCATGGTGGAAAAATTCGGCCCCTTTGCACCCAAGTCCAAAGCTACGGAGCCGGATGCCATGTCTGCGATCATCATGGGGATTAAGAAAGGTCTGACAGACTGTGGCCCTTTTTCAAACAGGTTTTTGTATTCTTTGTGAAGGGTTTTAAAACCCCCAATACCTGAAGAAACGGTTACAGCTGCGTTTTCCTTCCAGTCTTCACCGTCTAATCCTGCGTCTTCTACGGCTTGGCGTGAGGCTACAATGGCAAATTGTAAAAATCTGTCGTATCGCTTTGCGATTTTTCTTTCAAAGTGCTTTTTAGGATCAAAATCCTTGACTTCCGCTGCGATTTTGATGATCTGATCCGATGTATCAAATTGGCTTATATAATCAATACCTATTTTTTGTGTCCTTAAAGATTCTCTGAGTTCATTGATGTTGTTCCCGATAGAATTAATGGTTCCCAGTCCCGTTACCGCTACTCTGTTCATCTAAAGCCCCCTTAAAGTTAGATTTTGCAAAAATGACTATCGGTCATAGTTGCTAAAAAAATTATTGTTATTCTGCTATGCTTAAATCCCCTGATGCGATCCCGTAACGCATATATTCACCGGTTAAATGGACGAATTCCTCTCGAATATTTTCAGCCGTGATATCTTTGGAAAACTGAAAGAAAAATTGTTCTCTGAATTCGGCTAACTGTGCGATACCACAAATTTCACACCATAAAACACTTGCAAGCAACTCAGGTTCAATGTTGATTTTTATAGAACCGTCAGCTTGCCCTTCTTTTATGGAGTTAATGATCATTTTAAACAGTTGAGCACTATCCGCGTAAGTGGTGTTGATTTCCTTCCCCTGTTTGTTGAGTTTATATCGTTCGCTTTGGTAATCAATGATAAAATCGTAATAATTCGGATGTTTGACCCGAAATTTCAAAAAGGCCCTTGCATATGAAGTCAGTCGTTCTAATCCATCCTTAACGTTGATTGTTTCTTCTATGAACATATCCTTGAGACAATCCATGGCCCGATTGCCAACAGCATAATAGAGTTCTTTTTTATTGTTAAAATACAGATACAGTGTTCCTTTGGCAACCTCTGCTTTTTTTGCAATCTGGTCCATTGAAGTTGCCCGGTATCCTTTTGTGAAAAATAATTCTTCTGCTGAATCGATAATACTGTTTCGTTTAATAGCTTTGTTTTTCATGCACCTAATCCTTTTCATTCATAAAAATGACTACCGGTCATCGAACGGAAGTATAACACAGGGGTTGTTTTATTGTCAAGTTATTTTTGATGAATGAAAGAGATTGATATTATTCGACAAGTACTGAGATTCCAATCAGATCCAGACCTGTATTGACAAGTAGCGTGGAATTGATATGTTCTGAGTAATAATTTGAAATTCCCATTTCTCCCAGATCATTTTTGATTTGTTCCACTTCCTGAAGTGTTTCGGGACTTTGGCCTGTCCAGGCTATACCCACAACCTTTGCTTTATTGCTTTTTATAACAGCATAAGCCATGTCTTTTACTTTTTTGTAAGCCTTTTTCAGCCCACGAGCCTTTGCGGCGGTATAATAAATCCCATCTTTTCCCACGGAGATGATGGGTTTTAAATTAAAAACATCTGCGATTGTTCCACTGACTTTTCCGATTCTCCCGCCGGCCTTAAGAAATTTAAGTGTGGGAATGGTAAAAAATACTTTCGATTTTTCCGGTATCATATGTTTGATTTTCTTTATGATATCTTCGTACATTTCACCTTTGTCGATTAGTTCCATGGCATGAATGATGTAATTGGCGCAGCCTATGGAAACACTCAATGTATCTATGATTTCTATCTTTACCTCTTCATATTCCTTTCTGATTTCTTCGGCAACCAATCGGAACAAATTATGAGTACCGCTTAATTCATGGGAAAGGTTAAATCCGATGATTTCTTTCATTCCCCTGTCAATGAGACTGACGATCTTTTCTTTTACTTCTAAAAAGGTTGGCAACGTTGTTTTTGGAAAACCTGTTTCCATATATTTGATAATCTTGGGAAAGTTTTCTTCAACACCATCCTTTAAGATAAGATCATCCATCACGACTTTTAACTGTACAACTTCTACATTTTCTCTTTCAGCGATAACTGAAGGAACATCCGTTCCGGTATCACATATAATCCCTATCATATTTTCCTACCTCCAAATTTATATCAAATTCCAGGAAATCATTCCCGGAATTTGACTAAATTTTAATTTAATAAAGCAATGATCTCTTGAACAGTTTCTTTGGCCAATTTCAAATCTTTAGCCATAAAAGCCAACTCAGTTTCTGAAAAATCTTTTTTACCGTATTTTTTTACGGCTTGTTTGATATAAGAGGTCTTAATCTTTTCCATTTCCATTTCTGTGTAATGTAATTGTTCAGGTGATTCAGGCAGTACGATTTCGCTACCCGGATTGTTTTCCTTCGGATCACCCGTTCGAACAACAATACCATTTTCTCTGGCGAAGGTTAATTGGGCACTTGGGCACTTTCCGGCTCCGGTGTACTCGGTTTCCTGAACAACGATTGTTTCATTTTCATCCAATTCCTTTGCTAATGATATCGCTGCACACAACGAAGTGTTGCCGGCAGGTCCCCTTTGCATCCCCTCTAATTGGGACAAAAGCTCAGTCACATAAAAGGTTTCCCCTTGCGTAACGATCAGATATCGGTCCATGTACCTTAATGCACGTGCTGCATTTCTGGGAACATCGGAACGATCCGGAAATGTGGCAAAAGGAATCCCGAATCCTGTGTGACCGGTTGTGAAAGATTTTCTATTAAAGTCCGTATCACTGGCCATATGAAGACCGGATAAATCAACACTGGCTGCGATGATTTTTGTGTCATCAGCACCCGTTTTCTGCAATCCCCTTGTGGTTCCGGTTAAGTTGCCTCCTCCGGCGTTTGTCACAACCACATAATCGGGAGATTTCCCGGTTTTTTCAATCATCTGTTGATTTAATTCACTTCCAAGGGTTTCTACACCTGCAATACCAAATGGTGTGTAAAGGGAAGCGTTAAAATATCCGGTTTCTTCCAGCAATAAGAGGAAATAATAGAATAATTCCGGTCCCACACTAAGTTGTATAACTTCTGCACCGTAGGCTTCGCACGCTCTTGCCTTTTCAACGATTTCCGGCTGTCCTTTTCCCCTGCTGTCAAATGTTTCCTGTACAATAATACACTTCAGGCCTCTTTTGGCAGCCTGGGAAGCCACAGCGGCCCCGTAATTTCCGGATGTGGCTGCTATCACCCCTTTGTAACCTCTCTTTTGTGCCTCATAAACACTCACGGCAGCTCTTCTGTCTTTGAAACTACCGGAAGGGTTAGCCCCTTCATCTTTTAGGAAAATCCGTGCGCCTTTACTTTTGGGAGAAATTGTTTTAACAAGTCTGTTAATCTGCTTTAATTCAACTAAAGGGGTGTTTCCGACAGAAGTCTCTGATTGTATTTTTATGACTTCCTCCAGAGAATATCCCACTTCATCCATCATTTTTTCATAATCAAAGGCGATTCCTTCGATTTCATATTTTGAATAATCGATCCCTACAGCCTTTTTCATGATTTCGTTTTTTCTTGCCATAACACTTGCATAGGAATTATCTTTCATTTGAATCACCTTTTTCTATGAATGCTCTGACCTTCGGACCAATGGTTAACAATTCCATGATCGGCTTTCCAAATGAATGGTCATATTTGGGCTCAATCTCAGTCAATTTGCCTTTCACCGTTCTACCGATGACGGTTTTAATTGCGACTTGCTCTCCAAGAGAAGCTTCATCTTGGTCTAAAAAACCGTTCAGCCACATTTCAAGTGGACATTTTTGAGTATCTTCCGGAACACCGGGAGCTCTCTGAGATGGTTCCAGAATAATATTATGTATTTTTACCCATTGTCCCTTATACGCCTTTTCAGACATCTTTAAAACACCTCTTTATATTCTGTCAGTGAGACACACCGGTATGGGAAGGTCTGCCATGGTGAATAATCCCCCATCCCATTCGTAAACGATGGGGACCATATTACTGGCAAGGGCCATTGTCCCTTTCCCGCCGGGAATTTCGGGTTTGATGGATAGTGAAATATCCGGGTCTCCTGAAATCCAGATATAGTCACCTGTATCCACATCTTCCACTTCCGGATGGATCTGCTGAGGGTGAATGAGTTCGATCAATAGTTCATCGCCACAATATCCTCTACCTATATGACGGCAACCGGCAACCATTCCTGGCTCAACCTTTACAATGGGTGTTTCTCTTTTTGTATTTGAAACGATGGGTTCTCTTTCTTCCTCGATTCTGTCTATTGGCCATCCCATGTAATCTGCGATCATTTGAATGGATTGCTGGAAACCGATGTGGCCGACGATGGTCCCTTCTTCGATTCCTTTGTTGAACTGTTCAACGGTGGTGCCCACACCTTGTGTTTCCATAACGGTTTTACCGAACGGTGATAAGTCGTTTACCCGTTGTGCTTTAATCTTGTCAACTTTTAAGCAGGCACCGGTCATATTGAGTATCAACTGGTCCAACACAAATCCCGGGTTGACGCCTGTGCCTAAAACGGTAACTCCGTTCTTTCGAGCCATTTTGTCAATAATTTCTGCTTGTTCCGGGTTACTGTCAAATGGATAAGCCATTTCTTCAGCAATGGTCACCACGTTGATTTTATTTTCAACGCATTTCATGATGTGATCAAAGACCACCTCCATAAAAGAATGAGTGGCAATAACTGCTAAATCCGGGTAAGTCTCTTCAATGACCTGGTCAACGTCATTACTGATTGCGATTCCCATTTCTTCGACGCCAAGAAAATCACCAAGGTCTTTGCCCACCAGGTGTTCGTTTCTGTCAACGGCTCCGACTATCTCGATGCCTTCTTTTGTTGAAAGATTCTTTGCAATTCCTGAGCCCATGGCTCCCAGTCCCCACTGTAGCACTCTAATCATTTAATATTACCTCCTGTTAGAAATTGGTCTATCATTCATGGAATTATAGCATAGAAAATCCATGTCTGTTCAAAAAATCTCGGCAGATTTGCTTCTCAAATACACTTTTTTTGTGTTAAAATAGTGATAATTGGGATTTTTAAATCCTGTTTTGATTTTCTTCAGTTTCTTGGCTTTTGAATTGGGAAGTGTGCGTTATGAAAATAGGGAGAAGTGTTAAAACTGTTTTATCCGTCGTTGGTTCTTATATTTTTATATTTATTTTTGCTATTATTTCCGGAACTGCCATGGTGGTTTTTCACAAAAAAGATAAAAAAAAGTGAGACATTTATGAAAAGACATAAATCTTGATTTTTAGTTGTATTACTTGAGAATACCGGCCATGTTTCCCATGGGGGAAAGATCGGATGAGTCGTTCAGGAAATTGAGGAATGGGTTAAAACCTCGGCTTTGAGTTAAAGAGTGTTTAACTTCACGCTTTCTTCACAATAATTGAAGTATAGTGAAGAGAGGGAAGTTTTTTCATCAGTTCCGAAAGTTTTGTTAGAAAAAATATAAAGAAATCATGGAGGTTTAAAAATGAAGAGAATTATTATTTTTATCGCTGTATTGATTACTTGTTTAATGATGTTTGGCCAATCCCCACAAGATATCATTGACACAGCAAAACAAGTGAACACGAATTATCGTATCTATGAATTAAATGCTGAAAAGAATGAATTGGATTATGACAAGGCTATCATTGAAGCTATTAACAGAAAATCGGAAATCGCAGCTGAAATCAGTCGATTGAATGGTGAAAATCAAACGAAAGGGAATCTCTCTTCTTTTTATTCGGAGATCTTAAACCACATCTTTGAAGTCAAAACACAGGAGATCAACCTTGCCATCAGTGATATCTCCCTGAAGATTGCCGAGTTGGACTATCAGGACAGTCAAAATCTGTTTGATAAGGGTCTTATTTCTTCCAACGCCCTTCAAAATGCATCCATCACACTGCGAGATGCAAAAACGGATTTAGAGCAGAAACAGGGAGACCTTGAACTGGCTTTGAAAAACTACAAAGAGGATTTGGGGATGGAGTGGGAGCCCCTCGACATTTTTGTTCCCGATTACAATCAATACGTCATTCCAGACAGCGAATGGCTTGAGGTTTCAAAAACGGTACAGATCAGTAAATACAATTTGGAAATGGCTGAATTTGATATTGAGAATCTTTCAATGAATGCCTCAAATTATGATAAAAAAATTGCCGATATTTCTTTAGAGCAAAAAAAAATCGATCTGAGTTTGGCAAAGGAAAATACCCTGGATCAGAAGCGGGATCTTGAAGACTCTTTGTATTTTCTTAAAAAGCAGTTGGAAACCTTGGAAGAACGATTGACTCTTTCCCAGGATGATTTGGAAGATGTAAGAACCCGATATGAAAAAGGACTTGTTTCGGATACCCAGTTGTTCAGTCAAGAAAAATCTCATCTCAGTGTTTTGTCTCAATACAACGCTACTGTGAAGAGTTATTGGACCACCCTGAGCAATTATGTCATTAATTCAGATCAAGATGTGGAAGAAGCTTTGAGAAAAAATATTGAGAAGGTCGAATCAGAGGCATTAAAGAACGAGTGAAGTCTATGCTTCTCAAAATAAAAAGAATTAATAAGCGGTGTCTCATTTTTTTAAATTTAATAGTTTTCACTATCACAATCTTTTCATCGGGGTTGATGTTGGAATATGAAAAAA
Organism: Thermotogaceae bacterium; assembly: GCA_030445775.1. Classification (GTDB taxonomy): domain Bacteria; phylum Thermotogota; class Thermotogae; order MWEM01; family MWEM01; genus JASUTC01. The sequence goes on from JASUTC010000025.1 coordinate 10,730, forward strand.
GGCTTGAAGAAAGTTCAGCTTATCAAAATCTTAAACTTCAGGCGCTTTCTGCCCAACAAACAGTCGGCTCATATTCAGATATCTTTGATCCTTATCTATCCTTGAACTTTCAGCCCGGAGGATTGACTTATGAAAAAACAGTGACTGATATTGGAGAGACAAAGACCAGTCAAACGAATTTGAATATGAGTGCGGATTTTCAACTGTTTCATGTTTGGGGAACAAATATTGGTTTGTCTATTCCGGTTCAATACACTTCAAATTCAGAAGGAGATTCTGATTTTCTCATGAACAGTTTGGGCTTGAATATCAGTCGAAAGCTGATCAGTGAGGAACAAGCCGAAGAGCTGGGGATCAGGGCTCAGTATTTGAAAACTTTGTATACTTTGGAACAGCAGGAATGGGCTTTGTTCATTGGTTTGGTGAATGATGTCTTTAGCCAAAAATATTACGAAGGGTTAGAGGCTGTTAATCGGAAGCGTATGGAAATCTATTCCACTCAGTTTGACAATGCAACTGATGAAGATCAGAAAGATGCCTATAAACAGCAAAAGTTACTGGCACAAAAGGCATTGTTGAATACAGAAAAGATGCTGGAACAAATTACACTATTTACTCCCCAAAAAATGGATTCCATTTATGTTCAAATCAAAAAAACGATAGAAAAGATGGTTGCAGACTATCACGAACTTCCCGTTAGTCAACCATCAAAGCAGATTCAGGCACTGGAGTTGGAAATAGAAAAGGCTTTGGCAGAAAAAAATCTCTGGTTTTTACCGTATTTGTTTAATCCCACTCTAAGTTTTAACATGAATTATTATTTTGATGAATCTGAAAAATTGGGCTTTCAAGCCGGTGATTTCAAATGGTCCATCGGTGTTTCAGGCTCTTTGGATATTTTAGACAGGGGCGAGCGAGAGACAGCAGCTTTAAAGCGTGAGAATACGTATGATATCAAACTCCTTGAGCTGAAAGAGGAAAAAGAGCAGATTCAAAAACAAATGAGCAAGATCTCATTAGATGTTGATATTTCTAAGGTTGATTTGCGGTTGAAAGAGTTAGACTATGAAAATAAGTTGAAGGATGCTGAAAAGTCAATAGAGCTATACAAAAAGGGATTTGTAACATTGGAAGAAAAACAATTAACATTACTGGAACTGGAACAATCCAGATTAGATTACATACAAGCCTCGCATCAATTATACCTGAATCAACTGACCCTATTGCAGGAATCGGGGATATCACTTGGAGGATATTTAGATGAAGAAAAGGAATAAGGTTTTTATCTGGCTATTCGTTATCATTATCATCATCATTTTTGTGTTTCTAATGGTGAAGATAAGAGCAAATCAAGCAAATACACAGCAGCAAGCATTACCAAATATAAATCTGGAATACACTGTGAAAAGGACGGATATTGGGGATTCAATTGAAGTGATGGGAACCGTCAAGGCCCCGGAAAGATCTGTATATGGAAAAATCAGTGGTGAGATTGAAGAATTGTTCGTTGAAGAAAATCAAACCATTGAAAAAGATGCCACAATAGCCGTTATCGATAGTACTCAATACAAGTTAAATTACCTCCAGGCGAAAACAGCTTATGAAAACTCCCTGGGTGGGGCTCCGAAAACTGTGGAAGAAAGGCTTTTATCCCTTCAAATTGCAGAAGTAAATCTGCAGAATACGGTAATAAAATCACCGGTTAACGGTTTTATAAAAGCAGTTCCGGTTCATGAAGGCGATCAGATTTCTCCTAATTCCGTGATATGTACAATTGTTGAGGATCATAATATGTACGTTGAATCGTCCATCGATGAGGTGGACCTGAAAAAGGTGAAAGTGGGACAAAAGGTTCAATTTGTCTTTGAACCGTTGGATGCACTGAAAGCAAATGGTCAAGTAAGGGAGATTAGTCCAATCGCTCAGAGTTCCGGCGGTATCGTGGTTATACCAATTGAATTTTCATTCAATGAGTTGCCAAAAGACAAAGGTGTGATTCCCGGGTTGACCTGTTCGGTGAATATTTTGTTGATGGAACGCACCAATATTATTGTTGTACCGGTATTGGCTGTGAAGGAAGATGAGAAAGGTTCTTACTGTTTTGTCAAACGGGAAAACATTGGAAATGAAACCGATAGAAAAGACCAACCTCTTGGAGAAAAGCGTTATATTCAAATCGGTCAAATCACGGAAAATTACGTGGAAGTTGTTGATGGACTTGAAGAAGGTGAAGTTGTTATCATTCAACCTAACGAGGACAGACTTCGAGAAGCCACGAGAGGGCTTTATCCCGCTTTTCCAGGAATGGGTGGAGGTGTTGGCCGTCCATGATCCTTTTAAAGTCAAATCAAGAGAGTGAACAATATGGGTGACTCTGTTGTTTTATCATTGAGGAACGTCTGGAAGATTTATCAAATGGGAGATATTCGGGTTAACGCCTTGAAAGATTTTTCTTTGGATATTCAAGAGGGAGACTATATGGTGGTCATGGGACCCTCAGGCAGTGGAAAATCCACATTTTTACAAATTACAGGGTGTCTGGATAAACCCACGCAAGGTGAGGTATTCATAGATGGTGTCAATACCTCCAACATGAGTGATAATCAATTAGCCGCTATCAGAAATAAGAAGCTTGGTTTTGTTTTTCAAAGTTTTAACCTACTTTCCAAAATGACGGCTCAGGAAAACGGAGCCTTACCTTTGATATACAGTGGTGTAAGTAGAAGAAAGAGAATGGAAAGAGCCCGAGACCTTCTGGCACAAGTAGGATTAGGCGACAGAATTCATCACAGGCCTAATGAACTTTCCGGAGGTCAACAGCAACGTGTGGCGATTGCCCGTGCGCTTGCCAACGATCCGCCGGTGGTATTAGCGGATGAGCCCACCGGAAATTTGGATTCAAAAAGCAGTGAGGAAATTTTGAATATCCTTAAAGCACTTCATAACTCTGGTAAAACCATCATTGTGGTTACACATGATCCGGAAATGATCCATCAGGGAAATACCATTGTTCACATCTTAGATGGACAGATAGAAAAGATAGAAAGGAAATCATAATGGAATTGTTCATAGAATCCATACGTTCCTTAGTTGCCAATAAACTCCGTACCTTTTTATCCATGTTGGGGATCATCATTGGCGTAACAGCCATGATCGCCGTTGTTTCCATTGGAGAAGGGGCTACTGCCAGCATCACAGAGAGAATCTCTTCTCTTGGTTCAAATGTGTTTATGATAACTCCGGGGTTTTCCGGCGGAAGCGGCGGAAGAGCCTATGTGAATCTCAGCGATGTGTTGACAAAAAAAGACGTTGAAAACATTGCCACGCTTTGCCCCAGTATTAAAGGGGTAACCCCTCTAATCCAGCAGCGATTTTCAGTGAAATACGGAACTAACAACACCTCTGCTCAAATTTATGCCATTTATCCCGATTTTTTTCAAATATTAGATCTCGACCTTGAAAGTGGCCGAATGATTAATCAAAAAGATATTGACGACTATGCCAAGGTGGGTGTGATTGGAAAAGACATTGCCAATGATTTGTTTGGAACAGATAATGCGTTGGGGAAAACGGTTTATATGACGGTATCTGTTGGCAATACCAATAAGACCATCCCCGTTCAAATTGTTGGGACGCTGGTTCAAACCGGGAGTAAATTGATGTACAACCCGGATAAAATGCTAATCATACCCTTTACAACAGCTGAAGGCCGTATCGTCAATACAAGAGGCTCCGTTTCGACTATTTTGGCTTCTGCCATTAGTCCTGAGGCTTCTGAAAGAGCCAGTTTGGAAATTGATCAAGTCCTTTACATGCGGCTTCATGACAGTACAAAATACAGTGTCACCAGTCAGGATTCCATACTTGGGGCAGTTTCAGAAGTAACCGGGATCATGAATATCTTTCTGGGTTCCATAGCAGCCATTTCTCTTTTGGTTGGCGGGATAGGTATTATGAATATCATGCTCGTTTCTGTTTCAGAAAGAACCAGGGAAATCGGCATCAAAAAGGCCTTGGGGGCTACCAGGAAAAGGATCTTAATGGAATTTTTGGTGGAAAGTGTGACGATCACCTTTATAGCAGGTGTCTTAGGAGTGCTTTTGGGAATAGGATTATCAAAAGCAGTTGAAATAGCCGCATCTGCTTATGAATTAAAAACACAGGTAACTTGGGATTCCATATTAATTGCCTTTGGAACGGCTTCGTTGATTGGTTTGTTTTTTGGTATCTATCCGGCATCCAAGGCATCCAAACTCAGTCCTTTGGAAGCTTTGAGATATGAATAAATAACGTTGCGGAGGTTGAATATTGTATTTTTTAGGTGTCGACATTGGAGGGACGAAAACGGCAACTGTTATCGCCGATGAAACAGGGCAAGTATTAAGCTTTAAACTGGGAAAAGGTTCAAACTATCAGGGTTGTGGCATAGAAGAATCCTATCAAAGGGCTAATCAGACGATCGAATCAGTTTGTAAAGAGATTGGCATTGAGAAAAAGGATATTCACAATGCCTTTTTAGGCATTGCCGGAGTGGATTTGGATTACGATATCCAGATTATCAAAGGGATATTGAAAAGAATCGATCTTCCCAATTATGATTTTGAAAATGATGGACTCATCGCCCTTCGAGCGGGAACGGTTGATGGTAAGGGGATCTTGATTACTTGTGGCACAGGGAGCATCAGTTTTGGGAATAACGGAGAGAGAGTTATTCGAAAAGGCGGATTCAGTACTTTTTTTGGTGAAAGGCTCGGTGCAAGGCATTTTGCAGGTTTATCTGCTTCAGCCATCATGCGGTCAAAGGATGGAAGAGGTCCTAAGACCTTGATGAATGATATACTGGAACAAGAATATCATATCACCATAGAAGAAATGATGAAAGCCTATATTCCTGATGTTATCTACAATGGTCCGGATACAGTCATTACGTTAATTAATGTAGTTTATCAGGCTGCGGAACGAAATGATTATGTGGCACTGAATATTTTACTTGAGATTAGCCGGGAAGTGATCAATATTTGTCAATCTTATCGTGCTGATATGACTTTTACTCCTCCAATCCCTTTGGTATTAGAGGGAACGGTGTTTAAAAAAGCGAACAGTATCCTATTTGATCTTATTCGCAGTGCTTTGGGAAAAGATTATGAATTGATCATTCCCAAACACGATCCTGTTACCGGAGCTGTTTTATTTGCCCTTGAAAATGCCGACATCAAGGTAACACGGCCTATCAGAGAGAAGTTGTTTGAGTCATACGAGTACAAAAAAACTGAAATAACTTCTCAGAATTTCAAAAAATAAACATGGACCATACCCCACCTTTTAAAAAGAATTTACAAGAAAATCCTTGAAATTGGTGTTGACTTGAACCTTAGTCCATGTAATATCATATAGATGTAGAAGGAAATTGAGACGCGATTAAAGAGATCAAACAACAAACTCGATTAGACAACAGACTCGTTGGATTAAAGATTCGATTAACTGGAAAAGTCTTTCTTGAATTGATTAGACAAAGATGGGGATGCTAAACTATTACTCAAAAGCCCTTGCGAGAGCAAGGGCTTTTTTGGTATATTTATTACCATTAATCAAAAAAGAGTGATCATTTTGATCACCCTTTTTTGATGTTTATATTAACTAACTTCTTTTTACTGTGATGTTGTTACTAAGTCGTTTAGCGTGATTACATTAGCTAATTGCAGGTAAGTATAAACTCCGAATCCTATCCCTGCTGCTCCAAGTACCACACCGCCAACACCAAGCCAGGTGGGTAAACCCAATTTGCCGTTTAATTCCTGAGCGGTTGCATCGATTTTGAGATCAAGTTCTTGGATTTTTCTGGAGTTTGTGAGAACATCTGAACTGTTCTTTGAAACTTTTGGTAAGATATCTCCTTTAAAGCTTTCGTAATCAGCTGACATATTTTCAACTTGTGTCCCAAGAGAATCAAAACTCTTGGTCATGTTGCTGACCTGTAGTTTTTGTGCAGAAAGAGATGATTCCAAAGTTCCCAATCTGGAAGCGTTTGAAGCAAGGCTGTCTTCTAAGGATCCAACCATTGAGGACATGTTGTTCAGATTTCCTTGCATGGTTGAAATTGTATCAGTGTTCCTGGATACTGAACTTTTCAGTTCTAAGACGTTGACGCCGCCAAGCAGGCTTTCCACACTCTTTACACGTCGGTCGTAATCGGAGAAATTCTGGTTCATAGAAGTTACACTGTTTCTGACACTTGCGATGTCGGAATCAAATCCCCTTATCTGAGTTTCCAAGCTTGAAACCTTGCTTGAAAGACCTGAAGTCGTTCCCTGCAGTGAATTAACATCATTCCTTAAAGAGCTTTGCATGTTTTCCAATGAATTCAGTCTGGAGTCATGAGAAGACAAAGTTGTTTTTAATGAACTGACTTCTCCGGAATCAGTCGACATAGCGTTGATTTGTGCTTGGAGTTTCTGATATTGACTCCCTATATTCTCTGCGTTTTGAGCCACTGAATCTACAAGAGCTCTGATCGAGTCCAATTCTTTGGAAAATCCTGCAAGGTCTTCTGCCCTTAAATAAGGTAAAGATGATTTCAAATATTCAATCGTTCTGTAAAGGTAAGTTGCAATCTGATACCTTGTTCCGGGCTGATTTCCCTGATAAGTACCATCAGGCATACCGCTAACGATTCCCGCTTCGAGTAGGTATTTAACCGCTTCATACGCCCAGTGATTTGCTGGAACGTCACTCAACGGTATTTGTCCAAATCCGAGAACCCCCACACATAAGACAATGACAATTGTCACCAAAAATCTTTTCATATTAAAAACTTCCCCCTTTCAAATGATTACTCAGTTTACTCATAATTTATTATACCATAAATTCCTTAAATACATACTGTGAGGTCATACCTCTTAACAATGCACTGTAGGATAATCTAAAACGAATCACATCTCCGACTTTATATTTCTGTTCACAGTTGGTTACGTCTACAATGGTATGATCGCTACTTGCATGCAAAACAGTCATACATTCATTGAGTGGAAATAGTCCCGTTGGATCGATGTCTTGACCCCCTATTCCAAGAATAACACGTCTGCGCCATCCCTTGTCCTCAAATTGAGGAGAACCTCCGAATGCATCTCTTCCGGTTTTACCGATGGGAATAGATGGTTTTTTATCACATTCTATCACTTCACATTCCAAAGTGAAAGTATCCTGTGAAGTCCCCGGAACCTTTCTGCTTCCTGTTGCATCTGTACCCAACATTATGGATTCTCCCAATCTAAAGTGGTTGACTCCGGATGGGAGGGTATTATTTTCGATCAACGGTAATGCTGCGGTGTTTCCTGTTGATATTATATCAAATTTGTATCCATTTGCAATATCCAATAATCGTTGGTTGTTTTCAGGGCTGGGAATGACCCCTCCAAAACAACCCAGGTTTGTGCCAAGGCCTACCAGCATTTCACCGGCTATATCGAGGGCCTTATCTATTTCCTCTTGGGCATTCTCATACCAAACCCCTTCTCTTAAGTCTCCCACATCAACCATAAAGATGAATTTGGTTTCCTTTTTCCCTTTTTTTTCCACAATCTCTTTTAACGTCTGATTTTCTGAAATTAAACAATAGTCAACATAATCGACTAATTGCGCTATTTCAGTCAACATGGGAATTCTGAGCAACATTAAAGGCGCCTCGATGCCCGCATTTCTGAGTTTGACAATATTTTGCATCCTTGAATCAGCCAACATGGGAATTCCCGCATTCAATAGTTCTTTGGCGATATCAGGGTTTGCACAAACAACTTTGGTTACCGCTGCAACGTCAACTCCCTTTGAAGCGCATAATTCATTTAGAAATTGAGCGTTCTTTTTAATGCTTTGTAAATTAATTTTTATAACAGGATACATAATCTCCCCCCCATTCATTTTATGTAATTATATCAGATATTTTTATGCGTTTCAGTATTCTGGCCAAAAAGAGCTGATAAAAAGAAAAGTTAAGGAAAATGTTACAATTCAAAGCTTGAAATTTTCAAGAAAAACTGATAAAATCCATCACGTTGCACACATTCCTGTGTAGCTCAATCGGCAGAGCATGCGGCTGTTAACCGCAGGGTTGGGGGTTCAAGTCCCTCCACAGGAGCCAGCACCAGAATACACTAAGGGGTTTATAGCTGAATGTAGACTGGAAAAAGATAAAAAACCTTCTCATTTGAGAAGGTTTTTTGTTTTGTAAGAAGTTGATGTGTTTTCTTATGATGTTCCTACGCATCAAATAGACTATTATAAAAACTCAGTTGCAATAGAAACGGAATGGAATAATAAAGACCCTTTTTACGATCGAGATTTGAACAACTTCAGACTTTTACATGAGTTTGATATAATCTCAGTAGGCGTTTTTATTACTCGAGCTACAGAGTTGCAGAAATTATTTGATGAATTGGGTAAGGGAAAATCATATGGAACATCAACAACGCATATGAATAGACTTATCCCAAGAATAGAAGCGGATGGCTCCGGCGGTTGTCCTGTTTTAGCTTTTGCGATTACTGACAAACTTTATGACCCAAATAAATAACGAAGGGAATTTTGATGAACTTAACGAAGGAATTTTTAAAAGATATCGGTAAAAAAAGATATGCAACGATTTATGCTGATCCTCCATGGCAGTTTAAAAATAGAACGGGTCTGATTTTTTCAAAGAAGCAGGAGAGTTATTAAGAGAAAGTGAAAAAGAAGAAGATGTTTTAGTTTGTGGGTTTGTTACAGGGCTTCATCGTGATGAAGATGAGGAAACGGGAGAAGTAATTGTAAAAGATAAAAATTTGAAGAAAAACGTCCATCTTACTCTCAGTGAAAAAGAAGGGGATTATGATTTAGCAGTTAAGGCACATTACGAAAAAAATCTTTTTACTTGTAAAGGTGCACTAAAAAAAGAAGGGAAAAAGAATGTGTTAAAAGAGGCATATGATTGCAAAATTGAAGAAGTAGAAAACAGAGAAAAACAACCCCTTTTTAAGCAATTAGATGATAATAGTTAAAGCCATTGCTATGTAAAATCAGCTATGACAATAAATAAGAAAAGATAAATTCGTCTATAGAAACAGGAGTGATAGAAATGAAAATAATCGAAAAAACAAAAAAAAGGAGAATACCAAAAAGAATGTATGTTCTGGAAGCGGAGAAAGGCTTCCGTAAGTTGTCTTATGACGAAAGCGATCCAAAAGTCCAAAGCTTTTTAAAGATTATACAAAGAAGAAGAAGAGCATACGATAGACTTGCCGATTAACTGGTTCAATCAAAATGACATCGATACTGCTTTAAGCGTTTTGTTTGTTGTTTATCCTCAAAAATCAGATGAATATTATACTGAGGAATCTGAGATAGTTATCAGTAAACCTGAAGTAATTGAGTATATTCTTAACTTAGAAGCAAATAATTATTGTGGGAATGACGTTCTTTGCGTTGCAGCCACAATTATTAGAACAGTTATTAAAGGGCATCCGCTTTTGGATGGCAATAAAAGGCTTGGCATTCTACTAGGGGAAAGTTTTCTTGAACAGAATGGTTACAGGATTAGAGCAGGAGATAACGATTTCGAAAAAATAGCCCTTAACCTTGCAAAAGGAATATGGGATAAAGATGAAGTTTATCGTTGGTTAAGGAAAGTTTCAAGTGTTCAACCACAGCAAAAACAGAAATAAAAAGTATATACCAGCTGGCGACTTAGCTACAGACCTTACTTGGTACTGTAGAAGATGAGACCCGGCTTTTTTATTCGGAAACTCGTTAACATAAAGCATCCAATTCTGTGATACTATAGTTATATATCTTTATGGAGGGGATGGGTTTATGAAAAGAATTTTTCTTATTCTCGCTATTGCTTTGATAATAGCTTTTACATTTAGTGGTTGTGTGATGTTTCAGAAGACAATGAATGTTGCTGGAAGCTGGCATTTTACTTGGGAACAAATTAATTTCCAAAGTGATAAAACTCAACAATTACTGTTTAAATCAGAAGCACATTCAAGATTAATGGACTATGCTTATGTTGATATCAAACAAAACGGAACAGCTATATCTGGTACATGGCATGGGCAGATGGATTTTTCAATAACAGGCACTATCAATGAAAGTGATCAAATAAAATTTTCTCTCACAGTGAATAATGTCGAATGCGAAGTAGAGGGTAATGTTTCTGGAGAAAAATCACTTTTCAAAAAAGAAGGGAATTCGATTTCAGGAATCATGAGGTTTAAATCTTTATATCAGACTGTAAGCACTGATTTGACGCTTCGAGAAAGTAAAAAAAGCAACGGACAGAAGGGATAAAATTGATCTCAACTATTAAAAACTACCTTGATCAAATAAGGAACCGTTTTTATTCAGGCAGAGCGGGTGAACATTCTTATCGTTCTGCTTTAGAATCT